>JAYUAK010000340.1:0-8391 GCA_043741335.1 Actinomycetota bacterium | reverse complement strand
CCGTTTTATACATCGGCAGCATCAACGAAGGCGAGGCCATGGTCGACGTCGGCCCGGGCATCGTAGAGCTCCTGGGGATCACGCCCCAGGAATGGCTCTCCACCTCTGAGGGCTGGCGGGGCTTGCTGCACCCTGACGACTACGAACGCGTGGTAGCGTCGAGCGATCGTTCCGTGGCGACGGGTGAAGCATTCCGCGAGCAATACCGAGCGATCCATCGCGAAGGACGCGAGGTGTGGATCCGCGAAGAGGCCATCCTAGTTGAGGACGCCGACGGTGTCGCGCAGTTCTGGCTCGGCCTGATGCTTGATGTCACCGAGTCGGTTCGCACGGAGCGCGAGCTCCACGACGCGAAGACGAAGTACGGCACGCTCGTGGAGCAGATCCCCGCGATCGTCTACGTGGATCTCGCCGACGATCGGATGACGACCAGCTACGTGAGCCCGCAGATCGAACAGCTCCTGGGCATCACCCCCCGGGAGTACATCGACGATCCCGATCTATGGGCCAACCTTCTGCATCCCGAAGATCGGGATGGGGCGATCACCGCCTACCTCGAGGGACGTGCTGTCGGCGAGCCCTTCACGTACGAGTACCGGCTCATCGCACGCAACGGTCGTGTGCTGTGGTTCAGCGACAGCGCCGTCGTGATGCACGACGAGAGCGGGGAGCCCACCTACGTTCATGGCGTGATGCTCGACATCACCCAGCGGAAGGAGGCAGAGGAACAGATCGCCTTCCTCGCCTATCACGACAAGTTGACGGGCCTGCCGAACCGCGTGCTCTTCGACGAGCTCCTGGAGCTGTCGCTCGCGCGTGCGCGTCGGCACGAGCTCGGGGTCGCAGTCATCTCGGTCGACATCGACAACTTCAAGCTGGTGAACGACAGCCTGGGTCATGAGGCCGGCGACGAGCTGATCCTGCTGCTGTCGGAGCGTCTTCGTGAGGCAACGCGCGAGACAGACTTGGTGGCTCGTCCCGGCGGCGACGAGTTCCTGATGCTCCTCGCCGACCTGGAGCTCGTCGGACCGATCCCCGGTTCTGACTCGGCCGCGATGATCTCCGAGTCCGTTGCCGCGCGTATCCAGACATGCCTGCAGCAGCCGTTCGAGGTCACTGGCACGGAGCTGTATGTCACGGCGAGCCTCGGTATCAGCCTCTTCCCGCGCCACGGCGAGAACGCCGAAACGCTCCTCAAGCTCGCCGACAACGCGATGTTCCGTAGCAAGCAGGCGGGTCCAGGTGGCTCATTCATGCACTCGGCCGGCGATGCCGACTCGATGGGGAAGCTCTCCCTCAGCACGCGTCTTCGCAAGGCCGTCGAGAACCAGAGCTGGATGCTCCACTATCAACCGCTGATCGACCTCTCGACCGCTGAGATGGTCGGCGTCGAAGCGCTGATCCGTTGGCCGGAGCCGGGCGGAGGCTTGATCCCTCCCGGAGAGTTCATCCCCCTCGCCGAGGAGATGGGGCTGATCGAGGCCATCGGCGACTGGGTGGTCGAGGAGCTCTGTCGACAGGACATCACGTGGCGGGACAACGGGTTGACCTTGGATATCAGCTTCAACCTCTCACCCCGGCAGCTCTGGCAACCCGACGTCGTGGACAAGATCGTCTCCCGGATCAACGCGGCGGCCATGGATCCGGCGCGAGTCACCGTGGAGATCACCGAGTCGACAGCGATGACCGACCCCGACCGGACGCAAATGATCCTCGAAGATATGCACGGACGGGGGCTCCAGCTGGCGATCGACGACTTCGGAACGGGCTACTCGTCGCTCGCCCGACTGAAGCACATGCCGGTCGACGTGCTGAAGATCGACCGCTCCTTCATCCGCGACGTCAACGCCGACCGGGACGCGGCAAGCATGGTGTCCGCCATGATCGCGCTGGCGCAGAACCTGGGGATGACCGCGCTCGCCGAGGGGATCGAGACAGAAGCCGAGTGGCGATTCCTCGCCGACCGTGGCTGCGCGCTGGGACAGGGCTACTACTTCTCGCGACCTGTTCCTGCGGAGGAGATCCTTGCCTTGCACCGGCGAGCGTCGCTCACGGTCGTCGAGGGAACCGCCTGACCAAGGTTTCTCAACGGCGCTTGGGCTTGCGCAGTCCCGACCGACGTCCGCGAGTCGAACCGCTGAACACGAGCCTGGCAGGCGCGACCTTCATGCCCTCCTGCTCGAACTCCTCGTGCAGGTCCAGGCGAGCGGCCATCCGACTGACATCGCCTTGCTGGTCCGGCGTGACGAACGTGACGCTCATCCCGCTCCGTCCGGCACGTGCGGTCCGACCGACGCGGTGCACATACCCTTTGTCTTCGAGCGGCGGGTCGTAGTTCACGACAAGCGTGATGTCGTCCAGATCCAACCCACGCGCCGCGACATCCGTCGCAACCAAGACCCCGACGTGTTTGTCCTCGAATCGCTGGAGTGCCTTCTCTCGCGCCTGCTGCGTCATATCGCCGTGCATCATCACGGTCGGAACGTCCTGCGCCCGAAGCTGCCGGGCGAGCGACTCCACCCGGCGTTTGGTGTTCACGAACACGAGGGTCAACCCCTCTTGCTCGTTCACGAGCTCCACGAGCTTTTCGAGCTTCTCGTGCGATCCGGCGGGCACGAACCGGTGATCGGCCTCCTCGACCGTCTTGCCGTCCGACACGATCTCGTGTCGGACGGGGTTCTTCGTGTAGACGTCGGCGATGCGGCCCACGGCGCCGTCGAGCGTCGCCGAGAAGAACATCGTCTGACGCCGTTTCGGAAGCAACCGAACGATCCGGTCCACCTGCGGCTGGAACCCCATGTCGAGCATGCGGTCCGCTTCGTCCAAAACGAAGATCTTCACGCCGTCGAGCTTCACGAGCTTGCGGTCCGCCAGATCCTGCAGCCGTCCGGGCGTAGCGATCAGGACATGCGCGTCACCCACGCCTTTCGATTGTTCCGTGACGCGCGTGCCGCCGTAGACGACCTTCGTCTTCAGGTGCTTGGCTCGCGCGATGTCCGTGAGGTCATCCTTGACCTGCTGCGCCAACTCGCGGGTGGGAACGAGGATGAGGGCTGCGGGACGCTTCGGATCGTCGGGTGAGAGCTGTTCGACGATCGGGATGGCGAAGCCGAGCGTCTTGCCTGACCCCGTTTGGGACTTCGCCAGGGTGTCGCGCCCGGAAGTCGCGTCCTGGATCACCATCACCTGGATCGGGAAAGGCTCGGTGATACCTCGCTTCGCGAGTGTGTCGATCACGGCATCGGAGACGCCTAGGTCACGAAACGATGGTGAAGAAGAGCCCATGCACGTCGAGGGTACACCGCGGTCAGCGACGGACGCGGTTCTCGCCCGGCGGTACCCTTCCCGCGATCCGCCAAGGAACCGCCAAGGACAACGCCAAGAACACGGAGGAAGCATGGGCGATCGGACATACCTGTGGAACGAGCTCGCGGCGCAGCTGGCCGTCGACAGCATCCGATGCACGACCGCGGCGGGATCGGGCCATCCGACCTCGTCCATGTCCGCGGCGCACCTGGTGGCGGTCCTGTACGCCGACCACCTGCGCACCCGTATCTCGTCTCCCGACGAACCGGCGAACGACCGGTTCGTGCTGTCCAAGGGTCATGCGGCCCCACTCCTCTACGCAGCGCTGAAGGCCGTCCGCGCCATCACGGATGAGGAGTTGCTCTCGCTCCGTCGGTTCGGGTCGCCGATCCAGGGGCACCCAGCCCCTTTGCCCGAATTGCCGTGGGTCGATGTCGCCACCGGATCGCTCGGGCAGGGGCTGCCGATCGGCCTTGGGATGGCGTTCGCCATGCGGGTCAACGGCTCCCCCGGCCGCGTGTGGGTCATGCTCGGCGACTCGGAGATGGCCGAGGGATCGATCTGGGAAGCCATGGAGTCGGCCTCGTTCCACCAGGTCCACGGGCTCACGGCGATCCTCGACATGAACCAGCTGGGGCAACGCGGTCCCACGATGCACGGCTGGAACGGCGAGGTGTTCCGCGATCGCACCCTGGCATTCGGTTGGCACGCGATCGAGGTCGACGGTCACGACGTCGATGCGATCGACTCCGCGTACTCGGAAGCGAGCGCACAGGACCGGCCGACGTTGATCGTGGCGCGCACGGAGAAAGGGCACGGCGTGTCGTTCCTGGCCAACTCCGAAGGCTGGCACGGGAAGGCGCTGTCGCAGGAACAGGCCGTGCAGGCGATCGAGGAGCTCGGCGGCGAACGCCAGCTCACGATCACGCCACCCGAACCGGAGGCGTTCGTTCCGCTCGAGGTTGGCGCGGCCCCCGCCGGCGATCCCCCTCTTTACGACGGCCCGATCGCGACCCGAAAGGCGTTCGGCGACACGCTGGCATGGCTCGCCGCCCGCCGTCCGGAGCTCGTAGTGCTGGACGGCGAGGTCGGGAACTCTACGTATACCGACGACTTCCAAAAGGTCGCTCCCGAGCGATTCTTCGAGATGTACATCGCCGAGCAGGCCATGGTTGGCGCACAGGTCGGCATGCAGGCGCTGGGAAAAACGGCGTTCTCGGCGACGTTCGGGGCGTTCTACACGCGCGCCTCCGACTTCATCCGCATGGCCGCGATCGGAAGGGCAGACCTTCGGCTGTGCGGCTCACACGCCGGCGTGTCCATCGGCGAGGATGGTCCGTCACAGATGGCGCTCGAGGACCTGGCGACGATGCGCGCCTTGAACAGCTCGACCGTGTTGTATCCCTCAGAGGGGAACGCCACCGTGAAGCTCGTGGCTGCCATGTGCGACCTGCCGGGCATCTCCTACATCCGAACGACGCGCGAGGCGACGCCCTCGCTCTATGGGCAGGACGAGGAGTTCCCCATCGGCGGCAGCAAGACGCTCGCGTCGGGGCCCGACGACCGGGTCACGTTGATCGGCGCCGGCGTGACGCTGCACGAATGTTTGGGCGCGGCAGAGACGCTTCATGGCGTCGGGATCGCGGCCCGAGTGATCGACTGCTATTCGGTAAAGCCGATCGACGCGACGACGCTGCGGCGCGCGCTCGAGGAGACGGGGCTGCTCGTCGTGGTCGAGGACCATCGGATCGAGGGCGGCCTGGGCGACGCCGTGCTGGACGGGCTGGCCTCGACCGGCTCGCTTTCGGGCCGGGTCGTGAAGATCGGGGTGACGCAGATGCCGGGGTCCGGAACCCCACAGGAGCTTCGCGCGTGGGCCGGGATCGATTCGGCGTCGATCGTCGAACGCGTCCGCGCAGCCCTCGCATCGGCTCCCTAGACGCTCCGGGTGGCGGCGGGAACGCCCCCCAGCGCGAGCGCGATGATCTCCTCCGGCGGGACCGGCCGGCTGAACAGGAAGCCCTGTCCCATCTGGCATCCCCGCGAGATCAGCAAGTCCAATTCCCCACGCGTCTCGATGCCTTCGGCGAGCGTGGTCATCCCCAGTCCGCGCGCCAGCTCGATGAATGCGGAGACGATGCTCGCCGCCTGCGGATCCTGGTCGACTCCGGACACGAACGAGCGATCGATCTTCAACACGTCGACGGGCACCTCTCGGAGGCGCGAGAGCGAGGAATAGCCGGTGCCGAAGTCGTCGATGGCGATCCGCAGACCGCCCCGGTGCAGCTCCCAAAGGATCTCCTGTGCCCGATCCGGGTCGAGCATGGCCGAGGATTCGGTCACCTCGACGACGATGCGAGCGGGATCGATGCCGCCATCGGTGATCCGCGTGAGGATCCCCTCGGCCAGATCCGGATGCCAGAACTGCCTCGGCGAGAGATTGAATCCGATCTCGAGGTCTATCCCCAGATCGAGCCAGGCCTGCGCTTGATACACGAGCTCGTTCACGACCCAATCGCCGATCGCCTCGATCAACCCAAGCTCCTCTGCGAGCGGGATGAAGTCCCCCGGAGGCACCAATGTTCCGTCGGGCTCGATCCATCGGACGAGCGCTTCGACTCCAACCATGCCTCCGGTCGACAGGTCGATCAACGGTTGGTAGTGCAGCACCCATCGTTGAAACTCCACGGCCTTTCGGAGCCGTGTCACGAACTGCAGCTTCGCCGAAGAATCGATCGAGCCGCGCGCGGAGATGACGTAGCCGCCGGGACCGGTCTTCTTGCTCTCATACATCGCGGCCTCGGCGTTGCGGAGCAGTCCGCCGGGCTCGTCGCCGTCCTGCGGGAACAAGCTGATACCCATGCTCGCCGAGACGTAGAGCTCGGTGTCGGCGACGGTGAACGCGGACGCCAACGATTCGTGGACGTGTTGGACGACCGATTCTGCCCGGATCATCGCCGCATCCATGTCGCCGCGCTCCTCCCGCTCGAGATCCGCCAAGAGCAGCAAGAACTGGTCACCCCCGCGGCGCGCCACCAAGTCGGTCTCGCGCGTGGCCTCCCGCAGACGGTCGGCAACCATCTTGAGGAGCTCGTCGCCGTTGCCGTGTCCGAGGCTGTCGTTCACCAAGCGGAAGTCATCCAGATCGACGCAGACCACGGCGACCGATCCGTCGTGGCGGCGCGCACGCCCGATCGAGAGGCTGAGCAGCTCTTCGAACATCGACCGACTGGGGAGACCGGTCAACTCGTCGTGATAGGCGAGGAACGCCACCTGCTCCTCCGCACGTTTGCGTTCGGAGATGTCGAGGAGCACGCCATGAGAAAAAAGTGACGTGCCCTGCTCGTCGCGAACGAGCGTCGCCTGATCGAAGACCCACACGAGGCGTCCATCTTTGGCGAAGAGCCGATACTCGAGGGCGAACGGTTCGCCCGTCTCGTTGTGTCGTGTGTTCTCGGCGAGCGCGCGCGGCCGGTCATCGGGGTGCAGCATCTTCGACCAGAGATCGGGGTCGCTCAGCCACTCCTGCTCCGAATACCCCAACATCCCCTCGATCTGTGGACTGACGAAGACGGCAGTGGCCTGTTCGTTCAGCGCGTGGATGTACGTGACGGCCGGGATGTGCTCGACGATCGAGCGGTACTGGTGCTCGGTGAACTTGAGGGTCTCCTCGGCCCGTTGCCGCTCGATGGCCGCCCCCAGGGCGCCGGCGGTTGCCCGAATCGCACCCACTTCCACGTCCGACCATGCCCGTTCCTCGCTTGCGTGGTCGAGGCCGATGAAGCCCCACCATTCCGTCCCGGCGAAGACCGGAACCACGAGCACGCTCGTGACGCTCTCCCCCGCCAGCACACGACGCTCAGCCTCTGGTAGCTCTTTCAGCGCGCCCCGGATGACGTCGCCGCGCCCGAGCAGCTCGATCCAGCGCGGGAAGTCGGGCGCGTAGGGGTGCAGATGGTTCGTCGGGTCCTCGAAGATCTGCCGCACACCCGGTTCGTCCCATTCGAACCGAAGATCCATCCACAGGCGTCCGTCGGGGCCACGCGTGTTCTGGAAGAGATACGCCCGAGAGACGCCCACGCCGGTGCCAAGGTGCTCGAGCACCTCGTCGATCCGATCGTGCCAGGCCTCGTCCCGCAGGAAGCATTCGGTAGCGAACGCAACGGCGCCGAGGACGGCCTCTCCACGCGCAGCCGGAGCCTCCATACGTAGGAGCTATCGGCCGGGCGCAGTACGGCCTGTAGACCGCCTGTTACCCTTGGCGGTCCATGCCCGACTACAAGGAAGTCCTTCACGAACGCCTGTACGTGCGGGTCCCTGGCACGGACAAGCTTCGAAAGACGGCGGCCGCTCGATTGAAGCACCTGCTCGCGAACGGATGGCGGGAGACGGACCGTCACCTGACACCCGATCACGTGATGGTTCGCTTCGACCGTACCGGCCACCCCCCCATGAAGGCGCGGTTGCCGAAATACATCCCCGAGGTCCGGATGGAACGCCGTCCTCGCCGGGACGGCCAGGGTGGCGGCCCGCGCGGCCGCCGCTGATCCTCCTTCGAAACCTCGTTTCGCCGGACATCATCCTGTTTCTCTCCGTGTTTCCCGGATAGAATTCGGGTATCCTGGTGTTCTTCCGCTGAATGTCCTTCGCGTGCCCGGGCACAACGCGCGCCCTTACCGAATCGATGGGCCAAGAACCGAGGAGGTGGAGCATGAGCGTGCAGATCCATCCGGAACCGTCCAACGTCCGTCCCGGACACCGCGATCCCCATGCGCACGCGGCCCATCAGCCGTTCGAGTACCCCCTCACCCGACCCTTCGCCGAACCCGAATGGACCCGCCTCCCCGCCTACCGCGACGTCACCACGGAGCAGTGGGAGTCCGCTCAGTGGCAGCGGGCGCATTCCGTGAAGAATCTGAAGGAGTTCAAGGAGGCGCTGGGCGACTTCCTGACCGATGACCTCTTGGCCGACATCGAACGCGACCAGCAGGAGCGCGCCACCATGTCGATGCTCATCCCGCCGCAGATGATCAACACGATGGAGGAGCACGACCTCCGCCACGACCGCGTTCGCAACTACATGGC
>JAYUAK010000339.1:0-3626 GCA_043741335.1 Actinomycetota bacterium | reverse complement strand
GCGCGAGGTATGCCATGCCATTGCACGCGGGGTCGAGCGCCGATCCACCCGATGCGCCGAAGTTCCAACCACCGCCCTGGCCGCCGAGGGAGCCGCGGCTGCCGAGGGAGTCGGCCTCGTCGAAGAACACGATCACGCCGCCGTAACGCACGGCGAGCTTGCGGAGCTTCCGATAGAGGCTCTTCACCTTCAAGATCCCCACGCCCATGAACATCTGGGTGAACGCGCCAGGATCCACGAACACGAAGGGTTTCGCGGTCTCTCCGGCGACCGCCTGCGCCATCAGCGTCTTGCCGGTCCCCGGGGGGCCCCAGAGCAACAGGCCGCCGGGGACGTAGCCTCCGCGATCCTCGATCGACTCGGGGTCGTCGAGGAAGATCATGTTCTCCTGGACGCGCTCCAAGACCGGGTCCTGGCCCTTCACGTCGGAGAACCGGGTCTCCAGGTCGTCCGGCATGTACGTGTCGATGCCCCCGCGTGACAGGAACCAGAACAGGCCGCCGAACTGGATGATGATGAAGAGGAATCCGAACGATAGCTGGAAGACGAAGGGGAGGGCCACGATGAGCCGGCCGGGGGCGTCGAGGAGCCCGAACCACACCGGATCGGTGTGGAAGACACGCCCGAGGAGCGTGCTGAGCGCGAGCAGGAAGATGAACGCCTTGAACGCCCGCGCGGCGCGGAACCGGGTCCAGTCGTCCATGGTCCCCATGCGGCGCGAGACGCCGCCGAAGACGGTCTTCTGCCACAGGCGGTAGTACCCCTTCGAATGCTCCTCGATCAGGTAGTGAAACTGCCGCAGGACCTCGATGCCCAGGAGCACGATGAGCCACGCGTAGTCGTGGAACGCGATCCGCAGGGCGTCGGAGAACGGTCCGCCGATCGGGTTGACCGAGGTGGTCCACACGATCGCGAGCCCGCACGCCCACAGACCCAGCAGCAAGATGACGAACTTGGCCCGATCCCAGAAGGTGGCGGGTATCCGTGTCTCACGTTCCGACAGACGGGGGCGGGACACGTGGACGGTGCCGCGCTGGATCGACGTGCGCTGACGCTTCTTGCTCATGGCAACACCGTCCAGGAGTCGACGATCGATCGGATATCGGCACTGTTGCGTTGGTAGCACGCGGCGCTGCAGAGCACCACGATGATGTAGACCTGGCTCGAGTCGGCGTTCACGTACGCCGCTTGATCCACGGTGACGTAGTCGGGGCTGAGCAGGGCGGCGTGCACTCCGCCCAAGAGCGTCCTCTGGAGGTCGACGGCTCCCGACGTCGCCGTTTGGGTCGCGCTCGCCTGCGCCGCCGCCATGGCGCTCGCTCGAAACTGGAAGACGATGTGCAGTCCGCGGACCCCGTTGTTGTCGATCTTGTCGTCGTAGGAGACGACCTGGGCGCTGTTCGCGTCCTGCAACAGAGCGTCGACCGGGAACAAGTAGTTGCGCAGGGCGTTGAAGCTCGATTTGTCACGATCGTCGAAGCTGAACCGCTGGACGAGCGCGATCCCTTGTGGGTAGTCGGTGTTCAGCGTGGTGGGATCCAAGACGTGAGCGACGGAGGGCTGTGGGTCGCCGTCGATGGCGACGAGCCATCGGATCGGATCGGGTGTCGAAGGCTGCGGGCCGGGCGGTAATCCCAGGAACGTCTCTCGGTCGAAGAGCTTCCAGTCGTGGGGGACCTTGAACGCCGTCCGAAGCGATGTGTTTCGCACGTACTCATAACGCGGGGCGGAACACGACGCGGCGAGCACGACGAGGCAGATCGAGGCGAGCGCACACCTCGCCAGACGGCTCTGAGCCGGCGCGGTCATCGAACCATTATGCCGACTCTTCGCGCGAAAGACGCTCTTCATGCGCGACCTTCTCCGCCGTCATCTGGCTCACCGTCATCCGGGTCGCCGTCATCACGTCGCGAGCGGACGTCCTTCGAACGGGATGGACAACGCGATCGTCGTTCGCGTGGCGACACCGGCCTTTTCGCGGAGCCGCCGGATCAGATCCTCCAGGTCGCCCGTCGTCTTGGTTCGCACCTTCAGGATGTAGCTCGCCTCGCCGGCGACGCTCAGGCAATCCTCGACCTCGGGGAACTCGGCCACGCGATCCGGAAGGTCATCTGGTTGCTGCGGATCGAGCGGCGTGGCCGCGATGAGCGCCGTGACGAACAGGCCGAGCGCCTCGGGGTCGACCACAGCTCGATAGCTCCGGATGACGCCCGATTGTTCGAGCTTGCGGACGCGCTCGTGCACAGCCGAGGCCGACATCCCGACGCGGGCCGCGACGTCGGCGTAGGTCGCCCGAGCGTCCACCTGCAACGCCGCGATGATGTCGAGATCCCGCCCGTCGAGCACGCGGCCATCATAGGCGGACGCCTCCCGGGGGATGCCGTTGCGCCCGTCCGGGGGACTGATCGATCGACGGGCGGGCGATTGCGGCTCCATCGCTCCACGGGTAGCGTGCCGGCACACCATCCCCTCCCGCGATCCGGGTACACCGGGACGCGTTCTGCCCGGTGCGCCGTAGGAGGAGCGATGTCCCGCAGACCCATGCCGTCGAGCCCGGCGCTCCGCCGCCCCATCCGGTGGGACCTCTCGCTGAAGCCCGACGGCGGCATACGGAGGCTCACGCGGCTGGACGCGGCCGACGAGATCCGCTTCGCCCGAGCGGTCGCGCGAGCCACTCCGTTCGTGCGGCGAGCCCTCGGCGAGGAATCGCACGCGAACCGCGTGCTCGGTTGGGATCCGAAGGAAGGTCTCATCCTCGAGCCGTGGCGTCGCGCGCGCCGACGCTGGATCCGGCAGGCGAGCCGTCTCGCTCGAGACGCACGATGGGTCGCCATCACAGACGTCCGGGCCTGCTATCCGTCCATCACCGCGGCCGTCGTGACCGCCCGCCTCCAGGAGCTTCACACGCCTGCGGTAGCAGCCGAGGAGATCAAGTCGTGGCTGAGCATGTTCGCAGGCGAGGGTGTCGACGGACTGCCGATCGGACCGGTCGCCTCGACCGTGCTCGCCGACGCGGTGCTGTCGATGGGAGACGAGGCGATCCGTGTCGCCGGCGCGGAGCATCTGCGGTGGGTCGATGACATCGCGATCTTCGCGCCGGACCACAGGATGGGCGTCCGGTCCCTGGATGCGCTCCGGAGGGGCCTTCGCGACATCGGACTCGAGCTCCAGGAGGCAAAGACGATGGTGTTCTCGGACGCGGCGGCGGGGGCGGCGCATCTTCGAGTTGAACAGAACTCGCCCGGGGCCGCTCCACGCTGCGATAATCGCCCCCGGTGAGGACCCTCTACCGCGCGGCCCGCGTACACACGTTGTCGTACCCGCAGACCGGCGAGTGGGTGCTGATCGACGACCGTCACATCCAGCGCGTCGGGAGCGGCGAGCCTCCTGTGGCCGATCGCGTCGTCGAGCTCCCCGGCGCCACCATCCTGCCCGGCTTCATCGACACGCACGTCCATCTCACGCGCACCGGCCTCGCGCTCGCGAACCGCGATGTGGAGTCCTCAGGCTCCGCTCGCGAGTTGCTGGAGATCGCGCGTTCGCGGGCATCCGTTGGGGAGGGCGCCGTCACGCTCATGGGTTTCGATGAGTCGCGGTGGTCCGACCCGGCCCACCCGTCGCTCGCG
>JAYUAK010000338.1:0-3644 GCA_043741335.1 Actinomycetota bacterium | reverse complement strand
TCATCGGACGTCTCCGTGCGGTGAAAGACCCCGACGAGCTTGCCGCGCTCCGTCGGGCTGGACGAGGTGCCGACGAAACGTTTCGGCAGATCTGCGGGGCGCGGTTCCTTGGGCGACGGGAGGAGGAGGTCGCGGCCGATCTGGCGGATCTCTTGGTCCAGCACGGGCACTCGCGGGCCGACTTCACGATCGTCGCCTCCGGACCGAACTCCGCCTCACCGCATCATGAGCCAGGTGGACGAACGATCCTGCCCCGGGACGTCGTCGTGATGGACTTCGGAGGTGAGGTGGGCGGGTACTTCTCCGACACGACACGAACGGTCGTGGTGGGGGAACCGCCCGACGAGTTCCCCGAGGTGTATCGGCTGGTGCAGGAAGCTCAGGACGCCGCCGTGCAGGCGGTACGTCCGGGCGTTGCGGCGCAGGACGTCGACCGCGCGGCCCGCCGGATCATCGACGGCGGAGGCTTCGGCGAGCGGTTCTTCCATCGCACGGGCCACGGCATCGGGCTCGAGGTTCACGAGCCGCCCTACATCATCGAGGGGAACCGGACCGTGCTCACACCGGGCATGACTTTCTCGATCGAACCGGGCATCTATCTGGAGGGGAAGTTCGGCGTGCGCATCGAAGACATCGTGGCGGTCACGGCCGACGGCGTGGAGCGGCTGAATCGGTCGACACGCGAGCTCCAGACCGTGGACTGAGCGACGCGGTAGTCTGATACAGACTAGATCCTGGAGCGGACCGTGGTCCCGTCGGGCGTGTCCATGACTTCCAGCCCCATGGCTTCGAGGCGATCGCGGAGCTCGTCCGCCTTCGCGAAATCCTTGGCGGCGCGGGCGAGGTCGCGCTCGGACATCAGCGCACGCATCTCCTCGGTCGGTTCCCAACCGCTCTTCGCCTCGCGTTCGAGGTCTAGAGCGAGCACGGAGTCCCAAGACGCAAGCAACGAGTACTTCTCACTGATCGGGAGGTTGGAGGAGACCACTTCGTTCATCACGACGAGCGCCGCGGGCATGTCGAGATCGCTGGCTACGGCTTCTCGGAATCGCCCGTCGTACTCGGTCGCCGTGTCGGACAACGTGGATGCGCCGGGCGCCCACTCGGCCATCCGCCGCCGAAGGTCGACGAGCCTGCGCTGGACGCCCTCGAGCGCCTCCCAGCTGAACGCCATCTCGCTCCGGTAGCGGGTACCGAAGCAGAGGAGCCGATAGGCGAGAGGATCGATCCCCTCGTCGGCGAGGTCGATCACGCGCTTGACGTTCTTGGCGGACTTCGACATCTTCTGACCGCCCATCTGCAGGAACCCACCGTGCACCCAGATCGACACCACCGGATGCCCGACGGCGCCTTCGGATTGCGCGATCTCGTCCTCGTGATGCGGGAACTTGTTGTCGTTGCCACCGGTGTGGATGTCGAACCGTTCGCCGAGGTGCTTCATAGACATCGCCGAGCACTCGATGTGCCAACCGGGGAAGCCCTCTCCCCACGGACTCGGCCACTTCAGGGCGCGGGTCTGTCCCGCCTTCTTCCACAGCGCGAAGTCCGCGGGGTGGCGCTTCGCCGGATCGACGGCGACCTCCTGCCGATGTCCGGCTCTCAGCTGATCCAGCGTATTCCCGGAGAGCTTGCCGTAGGCAGGGAACGTCGTGACGTCGTAGTAGACGGTGCCGTCCACCTCATAGGCGTGGCCCTTGGCGATCAGGCGCTCGATGATGGAGATCATCTCCGCGATGTGCTCTGTCGCATGGGGATAGAGAGCCGCGCGCTCGATCCCGACCAGATCGGCGTCTTCCAGGAAAGCCGTCGTGTACTTGTGGGCGATCTCCACTGCCGAGAGCCCTTCGTCGGATTCCGCGAGCTCCATCTTGTCGCGTCCCGTATCGGTGACGTCATCCGTCATGTGCCCGACGTCGGTGATGTTCATGATCCACGTCACGTCCTGGCCCTCGAACCGAAGTGCACGTCGGATCAGGTCGCCCAGCATGAACGAGCGCATGTTGCCGATGTGGATGTAGCGATACACGGTCGGTCCGCACGAGTAGATCTTCACGTGGCCGGGCTCGACCGGACGGATCTCTTCGAGCTCCCGCGTGAGTGAGTTGTAGAGGCGCACAGTGCGACTCAGGATACCCGGGGACCCCGCCCGCTCCGCGCCGCGTTCGCCGGGGGCTCAGTTCTCGATGTCCGGTCGACGGGGCAGGCCCTGAGGAAGGATCGCTTGGCCGGTGCCCTGTGCGTTCCCTTGGCCATTGGAACCCGGGACACCAGCGATCGCGGGGACGGGCATCGAGAGATCGACGCGGGCGTGTTCGCGGTGCGCCTCCAGCGCGGCCTCGTGATAACGCTCCATCTCTTCGGCGAACGCGGGATCGTGATACGGATGGCCATCGACGAGCGGCCCCTGACGTCCCTCGATGATGGCCTCCACGTCGTCACCCGACACGGTCTTGTGTGTCTCGAGTGCATGCGCGACCGCCAGGACCTCGTTTCGATTCTCTCGAAGGAGCTGAGCCGTCGTCTCGAGCAGCTCTTGGAGCTTGACCTCGACCCGCTTGCCCAGATCGCTTTCGAGGAAGTTGCGGTCGGTGCCGTCCTCAGCGGTGCCGGCGCTGGTTCCCGAGATCGCGAGCTTCGAGACTCCGTGCGAAGCGACGGTTTCGCCCATCGACCAGTACCCGAGCATGAGCGCGGCGATCGCCGTCGCGCTCCGCATGTCTCCGCCGACCCCCGCGGAGTTATCTCCGTCGAAGAACAGCCGTTCGCCGGCGAGCGACGCCAGGCTCACGATGATGTCGGCTTCGCGCTCCGATCGCCATTGGATGAACTGGTCCTCGGGCGGGATCGAGGAGACGAAGCCGCCGATGTCGCCTCGACGCTCGATCGTGGCCATGTCGATCACCATGTGGCGCCGGGTGCGGTATGCGGCCACGGCGTGCGACGCCTCGTGGATCGCCACCGCGTGTCGCTCCCGCCGCACGTACTGGCTGTCGTCGGGAAGGCCGTGCTCCTTCAGTTGCTTAGCGCGCGTGACGTCGGCCCAGTTGATGACCTCCCGTCCGTCACGGATCGCGATCACGAGCGACTCGTTCACCATGTCCTGGATGCTCGCGCCGGTCGCGTACGGCGTCATCGTCGCGAGCTTGTCGATGTCGGCCGGAGTCAGCTGGTGCTGGACCTTGGCGAAGTAGTAGTCGTAGGTGGACTTGCGTCCCTCCTTCGACGGATAACCAACCTTGTAGATCCGGTCGATGCGACCGGGCCGGAGCATGGCTTCGTCGAGGGCCTGCGGCATGTTCGTCGCGAAGATGTGCAGGATGCGGTACTTGGGTGGGGGCTTCGGCTTCATGCCGAGCAAGCGCCGCACGTACCGGTTGATGAATCCGCGCGGCTTCTTCAGCCCGGACATCGCCGACAGCAGTGCCTGCAACGTGCCCATGCCTCCGCCGCCGCCCATTCCCCCCATGAAGATCGAGTCCTTGGCCATGAAGTTCGGGTCCTTGGCACTGCCCATCTCCGAGCGGACGATGGCGTCGCGGGAAACGGGCGCGAGGTATGCCATGCCATTGCACGCGGGGTCGAGCGCCGATCCACCCGATGCGCCGAAGTTCCAACCACCGCCCTGGCCGCCGAGGGAGCCGCGG
>JAYUAK010000337.1:0-3647 GCA_043741335.1 Actinomycetota bacterium | reverse complement strand
CCACGGAGTCTTCGCCCACCACGCGATTCATCTGCTTGACGCTCATATCGGGGAACGCGGTGAACCAGGCCTGCGCGTACGCGCGAACCCCTTCTTTCGTCGTGATGGGCTCCGGCGATGCAACGTCGTTGACCACGAACTCGTCGGCGAACTGATCGACGAACCCTTGCGGGTCGTGGCTGTCCCAGGACGCCATCCCCTGGTCGTCGAGCCGCTCGATCTCCTCCTTGTTCATCCGACCTCTCCCTTCCGATCCGGGCAGGTCATCAACCTACTCCCCTCCCGTGATACGTCAAATCCGCCCCTCGGTTCGGCCGTCGATACACTCGGCGCGTGGCGATGATCTGCCCCAACTGTTCGCATGAGAACACGGGCGACGCCCACTTCTGTTCGAACTGTGGCACGCCGACGCGTTGGAGGGCTACGGCCACCCGTTCGAACAAGCCCACGCGTTGGCGGGAACCGCGTGATGCCTATCGGCGCTCGGTCGTGAGGACGTTGCAGCGCAGACGAACGTCAAGCACAAGCGCTCTTCGCAGCGCTCGGCGCAGCGTGCCCATCAGGATAGCCAGGCGGAACTCACCAACGCAAGCGATATGGTGGAGGTGGCGGGATTCGAACCCGCGTCCTCGAACGATCGACTGGGTCTTCTCCGGGCGCAGCCAGGTGGAAGATCTCACCTCGAGGCTCCCACCGGCAGAGGACCTCGCGGCCAGCCCGGGTTCGATGTTCGGCGGCGGCCCCCAGGCGGAACCGTTGCCGTGAGCCTGCTTACGACGTCCATCCTCCGGTCGCAGGCAACCCGTAGGGGACGGCTACTTAACTAATTAAGCAGCGAGCGCGTAGTTATCGGCGCTTGTATTGATCCGGCGTTTAACGAGACATCCGGGATCTCGGCCCGCTTCCCCCAGACGATGAACGTCCAAGTCGAAGCCAGTACACCCCCATATGCAGTTGTCTCTTCGAGTATACGGCTGAGCTCGGACGCAACTTGATCGAGATCATCGCGCTAGCGTCGCCGTCCGAGCGCACGCTCTATCTCCCGGTTGTGCTGCCGCTTTAGGGTCGCCTCGCGCTTCTCGTATTCAGCCTTGCCGCGACCCAGGCCGAGCTCCACTTTCGCCAGACCGTGCGAGAAGTACACGCGGATGGGCACGAGTGTCAGGCGTTGCTCCTTCTGCTTTCCGATCAGCCGCTCGATCTCGCGGCGATGCAGGAGCAGCTTTCGCGAGCGGAGTGGATCGTAGCCACGCTTCTCTCCCTGCTCGTACGGCGGGATGTGCATGTTCTCCAGCCATGGCTCGCCGCTGCTGATACGCCCGTAGGCCTCGGCGATCGATGCGCGACCCTGCCGCAAGGACTTCACTTCCGACCCGGTCAGTACGATTCCCGCCTCGAACCGTTCCAGGATCGCGTAGAGATGCGACGCGCGCCTATTACTGGATACGGTCTTCTCTCCCTCGGGTTGCGGGGTCATCGCGTCGGGCTCAGACGTCGAGGAAGCGACGCATCCCGATGGTGCCGGCGATCACCGCGATGACGGCAGCCGCGATCAGGATCCAGGGCGTGATCGCAAGAACGTCGTGGTTCTGCACGAGTGGGAAGAATCTGATCTTGTCCCGCAACCGGTCGATGAAGATCACCTTGACCAAGAACAGGGCGAAGATCGCCGCTGCGGCGCCGAGCAAGCCTTCGACGAGTCCCTCGATGAGGAATGGCGTCCGGATGCGCCAGTTCGTCGCACCCACCAAGCGCATGATGCCGATCTCCTTGCGTCGCGCGAACATGCCCATGCGAAGCGTGTTCGCGATCAACGCGACAGCGGACGCGAGCATGATGATGGCGATCGACAGGATCCCGACGGAAAGGACCCGCGTGATCGCGACCAGGCGCGAGAGGATGTCGCGGTAGTCGGCGATCTGCGCGACGCCCGGTTGCCCCTCGACGGCCGCCCGCACCTGCGCGAACAGCGCGGTATCGGCGAGCTTCACACGGAGCGAAGCGGGGAAGACGGTTTCGCAAGGCACGTTGTCGATCAGGTTCGGCTGGTTCGCGAACAAGACGCGCGCCCTGGCACACGCCGCCTCCTTGCTCTCATACGTCACCTGGGCCACGGCGGGAAGCGCCTCCAGCTTGCCTGTGAGCAGCTTCACCGTCTCCGGGTTCGGAGGATCGGTCAGGTAGACGGCGACCTGGACGTTGCCGGTAAGGGCGTCGATCACCAGGTTGAACTCGCGCGCGATCAAGAGGGCCAGCCCGAAGAGGAACAGAGCAATGAACGCCGTCGACATCGCCGCGAAGGCCACGATGCCGTTGCGTCGCAGACCCAGCGCGGTCTCGCGGAAGTAACTTTGGAACCCCCGCGCCATCAGCTGTAGACCCCGCGGGCTTGGTCGCGGACCACGCGACCCTTGTCCAGCTCGACCACCCGCTTGCGCATGGCATCCACGATCGCCTGGTCGTGCGTGGCCATGACCACGGTCGTTCCGATGCGGTTCACTTTGTCGAGAAGCCGCATGATGTCCACGCTGGTGTTCGGGTCCAGGTTGCCGGTGGGCTCATCGGCGAGGAGGACCAACGGACGGTTCACGCACGCCCGCGCGATCGACACGCGCTGCTGTTCTCCGCCCGAGAGCTCGTCGGGGAAGCTGTTCAGCTTCTCCCCGAGGCCCACGTACTCGAGGATCTCCGGGACCCGCTGATCGATCACGTGCTTCGGCTTGCCGATGACCTCCAAACCGAACGCCACGTTCTCGAAGACGGTCTTGTCGGTGAGGAGCTTGTAGTCCTGGAACACCGTGCCGATGTTGCGGCGCAGGTAGGGAACCTTCCACGACGTGATCTTCGCCAGGTTCTTGCCCGCCACGTAGACGCTGCCCTTCGTCGCCTCTTCCTCCTTGAGCAGCAGACGGACGAGCGTCGACTTGCCGCTCCCGGACGGGCCCACGACGAAGACGAACTCGCCCTTCTCGACCTCGACGGACACGTCCTCGAGAGCCGTGACGCCGTTCCGATAGATCTTGGTGACGGTCTGCAGGCTGATCATGCGCGGGCCTTCTCGAAGGTGAGGGAGGGGGTCGAACGACCGGTTCACCCTACCAAAGGAACCCTCGAAGACGGGGAGGTTCCCGTAGGCTGAGCGCTCATGAGCACCACCGTCGCGGGGACCGAGGCCCCGCCCCGCGAAGTCGGGCCGTCGGTCCGTAACGAGCGACTCCGACGCGTTGGCACCGCGTGCGCCGGCCCCGCGATCATCGTGGCCGGCGGGCTGTTCGCGCTGCGCGGGTTCGCGTTCCATCCGTTGCTTACGAACCGTCACCCGGACATCCTGGCGTTCTGGCTGCCGCGGTTCGCGTTCCTCGGTCGCGAGCTTTCGGCCGGCCACATCCCGCTGTGGAATCCGTTCGAGATGCTCGGCTACCGGTTCGCCGCCGACCCGCAGAGCGGATGGCTGTACGTCCCACCGATGGTGTTGTTCTCAACGCTCTCCCCGGGTGCTGCGATGCGGGCGTTGATCGTCTTCAACCCACTCCTCGCCGGACTCGGCCTGTTCTGGTTCCTGCGCAAGGAATCCCTGTCACGCTTGGTCGCGACCGCGGGCGGACTCTGCCTGGCGATGCTGATGTCGACCTCCGCGATGGCCATCG
>JAYUAK010000336.1:0-18959 GCA_043741335.1 Actinomycetota bacterium | reverse complement strand
TGTGGAGCGAGGAAAGGACGAGGTGACCCGTGAGGGCAGCCTCGATCGCGATGGTGGCCGTCTCCTTGTCGCGGATCTCACCGATCAGCACGACGTCGGGGTCGGCACGAAGGATCGAGCGAAGAGCCGACGCGAACGTGAGCCCGGCTTTCGGGTTCACCTGCATCTGGTTCACACCGTCCAGCCGGTACTCGACCGGGTCCTCGACGGTGATGATGTTGCGGTCTTCCTGGTTCAAGATGTTGAGCGTCGCGTACATGGTCGTCGACTTCCCCGAACCGGTCGGCCCCGTGACCAGGATCGCGCCGTACGGCTTCTTGAACGACACCGAGAATCGCTTGAACGCGTCGTCGGAGAAGCCGAGATCCTCGAGCTTCATGAGCGCCTGGGACTTGTCCAGGACGCGGATGACGATCTTCTCCCCGTAGACCGTCGGAAGCGTCGCGACACGGAGGTCAAGCTGTCTCCCCCCGACGCGCATGCTGATACGACCGTCTTGCGGGACGCGCTTCTCCGCGATGTTCAGGTCGGCCATCACTTTGAGGCGGCTGATCAGCCCACCCTGGATGTTCTTGGGCGAATGCATGACGTCGTGCAACACGCCGTCCACACGAAAGCGCACGCGCACGTCGCGCTCGGTCGGCTCGATGTGCACGTCCGAGGCGCGGTCCCCCACCGCCTGGGTCATGATCGCCTGGACGAGCTTGACGATCGGCGCTTCCTCGAGCGCCGCCTCCACCTGCTCGTCGTCGGCCTCCAGTTGTTCGGATGCCTGTGAGGCAAGGGCTTCGACCTGTCCGTCCATGCCGGCGAACTTCGCGATCGCCTGCTCGACGTCGGCGGCGGTCGCGACGACCGGCTGCACGTCGCGGTTCGTGATGGTACGGATGTCGTCCAACGCGTAGACGTTGGCCGGGTCCGACATGGCGACCAGCAGCTTGCCGTCGCGCTCGCCGATCGGGATCGCGCGGTACCGGCGCGCCAGCGCGTCCGGCAGCAGCATCGTGGACGACGGATCGATGTGATAGTCAGCGAGGTCGACGAACTCCAACCCAACCTGTTCCGCGAGCGCGCGAACCAGATCCGCTTCCTTGATGAGCGCGAGATCGATCAAGACGCGACCCAATGACTTCGGCGTCTTGCGATGTTCCTCGAGCGCCTGTTCCAGTTGCTCAGACGTGATGAGACCCTGCTCGATCAGGATCTGGCCGAGCTGTTTCGCCTTGCGCTTGACCGTGGTCATGTCGGTCTACCGGCGTCCATTCGGTCTAGGTCGTCAGGAAGTAGCTTCGTCACCACCGCTCTCGACCTGAAGCAAGCCCGAGAACTCTTTGGCGAGCAGGACAGGATCGACCACCGCGTCCGCGTCAAGCTCCATCGGTTCCGGCTTGTCCTTGCCCTTCTTCTGGTTCGTCGCGCCCTTGTCCTTGGTCGTGGTGGCGTCCTTCGGATCAGCGTCCTTGGGATCACCTTTGGACGGGTCGCTCGAGCCGTTGGGTGAACCGTCCACCACCTCGGCGCCGGCGCTGTTCGCCACCGACGCATCCCCCGGCTGACCGACACCGCTCGCAACGGGCGTTACGCGCGCCCAATGCCGCGCCTCGGCGCTCCCAGCGGCCGGCGGCCCGGACGGGGATGGTGCCCCGTTCTCCGCCGGATGGAGCGACGTTCGCGGTTTCCCCGATGGGGCGCCCGTCGCCTCGGGAACACGCAGGGTCTCGCGCCGATTGCGCGACTCCTCCGCCGAGTGAAGGATCCCTTCGAGCTGGTCGATCACGAGACCTGGACGCACGCCGGCGTTGGCCACGGCAAATGCTCCGTACGCGGGACGCCGGACGTAGACCCAAACCTGGTCGCCGAATTCGACGAAGCTCCGCTCGGGGTCACCGAGCGAAGCGAACCTCACCCAGGCCGGCTTCACGGCCGTCTCATCGTCCGGGTACGAGCCGAGGATCAGCCCGTCTCGGGACAAGATGAGACAGCCGCGCACGTCGGCGACGCCGCCCGCGATGCGATAGGCGAGCGCGGAGTAGTCATCCATGCCTACTCCATCCATCGTCGGCGGGTGGGGCGCGCTTGAGCGTTCGGCCCCCGAAAGACCGTCAGCCAACCCTCAGGCAGATCTTCAGGCGCGGTCGGCGATGGCGGCGAGCGCAGCGGCCGACATGACCTCGAGCGGCGGTTGCTGGCCCGTCCAGAGCTCGAACGAGAGCGCCGCTTGATGAAGGAGGAGCCCGATCCCGCCGAAGACGAGCGCCCCGGCCGCGCGGGCCTGGGCCTGCAAAGGGGTGACGGCCGGCTGGTAGAGGAGGTCGACCACGAGCGCCTCCGGACCGACGCGTGGGATCGGCAACAACTCCTCGCGCGCGCCGAGCGGCGTCGCGTTCACGATCAGATCGGCTGCGACATCCGCCGCTTCGTCGAACGCGATGGCGCGCACCGTGGTGCCCAGGCCATCGACGGCTGCCGCAAGATCGGCGACCCGTGCCGGTTCCCGTGCTGCGACCGTCAGCGAGGTTGCGCCTCCTCGCGCGAGTGCCAGCGCGCACGCTCGCGCGGCGCCACCGGCGCCGAAGATGAGGGCGGAGCGCCCGGAAGGATCGAACGCGGCGTCGCGACGCAGGAACCGATCGAACCCGGGCGCGTCCGTGTTCTCTCCGCGCAAGAGCTGACCGTCGACGACGATCGTGTTCACGGCGCGAAGCCGGCGAGCATCGTCGGAGAGGTCGTCGATCAGATCCGCGACCGCCGTCTTGTGCGGCATCGTCACGTTCGCCCCTGCGAACCCAAGGGCACCGAGCCCGACAAGCGCCGCGGACAGGTGCTCAGGAGGTACCGGCAGCGACAGGTACACCCAGTCGAGCCCGAGCGCGGCGAATGCGGCATTGTGGATCACCGGCGAGAGACTGTGCGCGACGGGCCAACCGATGACGCCAACGGTTCGCGTCGTGCCGCTCACGCGATGAAGGCCGGCGATCTCAGCCAAGGCAGCTCGCCTTGTCGGCGAGGAACTGCCCATAGCTGACGCTGAACTTGTGATGACCGTCTGCGCCGCAGAGCACGTAGTAGAGGTACGGCACGTCGGCCGGAGCCAGAGCCGCCCCGAGCGACGCGATCCCGGGGCTCGCGATCGGCGTCGGTGGAAGTCCCGTATGGAGACGGGTGTTGTACGGGCTGTCGATCGCGAAGTCCGACACGGTCAAACCGTTCGACGGATCTGGATCGATGTAGCCGATGGTCGCGTCGATCCCGAGCGGCATGCCGTCCGCAAGTCGGTTGTAGATGACCGCGGCGATCTTCGCTCGATCCGAGGGCAGCAGCGCCTCGCGTTCGATCATGGATGCGACGACCACTACCTGGAAGTCGGACACACCGAGGCTTTTGGCGTTCCCCCAGTCAAGCGTCTTCGCCTCCGTGTCGAACTGGGCCAGTAGGCGCTGGATCACGTCGTTCGCGGTGGTATCGCTCTTCGCGAACCGATAGGTCTCCGGGAACAGGAACCCTTCGGCTCCCTTGCCGGACGGAAGGTACGGGTCGAGTGACAGCGCCTTGTCCTGAGCGAGCGCCAGGAATCGGTCCGGAGCGATGCCGAGCGCCTGGTGCACCCTCTCGGCGATCTGCGTCAACCGGTATCCCTCAGGGATGGTCAGGCGCACCGTGGGAACCGCGGGTGGAGGGGTCGACAAGACGGCCATCGCGGCGTCGAGCGTCATGTTCGTGGTGAGGGTGTAGCTGCCGGCGCGGATCTGGTCGGCGTCGCCCGTGCTGCGCAACATGATCCGCCCGACGAAGCCCGCGCACCGGATGACGCCGAGGTCATGGAGCTGCGAGACGACCTCCTCACCGGATGTCCCGGGCTTCACGGTGTAGGCGACCGGGTTTCTCGGGCCGCTCGCGCCCTTGCAATGGCTGTAGTAGCCGCCCACGGCCACGACGCCTCCTACGATCAGCAGGAATGCGACGAGGACAACGAGGAGGAGACCGCGCCGAGGGCGGCCGTTCGGATCGTCATGCCGGTCCGACCGGCGTGCGTGTACCTCTTCCACGAGAACCGAGGATACCCAGCCTGCGCTTCGGGGGCTTCGGACCTCATCGGTGCGCGTCGAGCCACGCCTGAAGGATGACCGTGGCGGCGGATTCGTCCACGACCCTTCGTCGCTCGGGTCCGGTGACGCCCGCGTCGCGCAGGATGCGCTCCGCTTCGACGGTGGACAGGCGCTCATCCTGAAGCTCCACCGGGATCGATAGGACGGAGCGAAGCGCGCCGGCGAACGCCTCGGCCTTCACCGCCGCGGGGCCGCGCTCCCCCGACATCGACAGGGGAAGTCCCAGGACGATGACGGTGGCCTCATGTTCCTTCACCATCGCGGCGATCGCCTTCAGATCCGCTGGAGCGCCGGTGTGGACCGTCCCGAGGGGCACGGCAAGGCGGCGGTCGTCGTCGGAGATCGCGACGCCGATGCGTGCGTCGCCCAGATCGAGAGCGAGGGCGCGGCCGGGCCGAGTAGTCTGGCCCATACTAGTTCCCGGTCAAGAGCTCCGAGAGACGGCCGGGTATCCCCTCGATGGCGCCTGCGACGGCGTCCGCGTTGCGTCCACCGGCGAACCCGAGGATCGGCTTACCTCCGGCGCCTCCCCCGATCTGTGCGGCGGCGATCTCGAGCAACTTGGGCGCCGTCACGCCTCGTTCGAGGATGCGTTTGCTGCACGCGGCGACCATCAACGCCTTGCCGTCCTTCCCCGATCCCAGGACGACGGCCGCCCCGCCATCGCCCTCCAGCTTGCCGACGGCCTTCTGCGCGAGCTCGCGGAGCTCGTCGGCGTCCGCGTCTTGAAGGGACGCAACGAGCCGCGCCCCTTCGACCTGGGTCGCGCGGCCCACGACATCGTCCACCAACGACGAAACATCTCCCTGTCGGAGCTTGCCGAGCTCGCTCTCCAACCGCTTGACGCGTTCGACCAGCTGGCGAGCCCTCTCGACGGCCGCGTGCGAGTCGCTTCCTCCGAGCGCGGAGACGAGTCCGTGCAACAGCGCGCGCTCCGCGTTGATCTCGTGGAGCGCGTCGGGACCGACCAACGCCTCGACGCGGCGCATGCCGGTGCCGATCGAGCCCTCACGCAGGATGCGGATCAGCGAGACGTTGCCGGTTCGGTGGACATGCGTTCCCCCGCAGAGCTCCCGGGAGTACTCCCCCACCTCCACCACGCGAACGAGATCTCCGTACTTCTCCCCGAATAATGCCACCGCACCCTGGGCCCTCGCTTCAGCGAACGTCGTTTCGTAGATCCGAACCGCGTCGTCGAGCGCCAGACGACGGTTCGCCTCGGCCTCGGCTTCTTCCAGGACCTCTTGGGGAACGGCCGCGGGGTGAGGGAAGTCGAAGCGGAGACGGCCGGGTGCGACGAGCGAGCCCGCCTGCCGCGCGTGTTCGCCTAGCAAGTGCTTGAGGGTCCAATGAACGATGTGCGTGGACGTGTGGGCGCGGGCGGTCGCCTCGCGCCGGGCCGCGTCGACCTGGCCGTGAACCTCTTGGTCCGCGCGGATCTCCCCTGACTCCACGACGCCCGAATGCATGATCGCGTGCGGTCCGGCCCACTGCGTGTCGACCACATGGATCACACCGGTCGCGGTCCGGATGGTGCCATGGTCGCCGATCTGACCGCCACCCTCCGCATAGAAGGGGGTGACATCGAGGAACACGCGGACTTCTTCGCCTTCCTCGGCAACGGGGACTTCGCGAGACTCGCCATCGAGCATGGCGACGATGCGTCCCTCGGCCTCCAGATGCTGGTACCCAACGAACTCCGACGGCGGCACTGCCCCGCTGTCGAGACCGATCGGTACCTTCTTGGCGGACGCGCGAGCCCGCCGGCGCTGCTCTTCGAGCAGCTCCGTGAACCGATCCACGTCGACCTTCAGCCCCGCGTCCGCGGCGAGCTCCTGCGTCAGCTGGAGCGGGAACCCGAAGGTGTCCGAGAGCTTGAACGCGTCATCGCCCGGGAGCGTCCCCGCCTTCCCCGTGCGCTCGGCCGCCTGCTGGAACAGCTGCAAGCCTTGACGGAGCGTAAATGCGAACCGCTCCTCTTCCGACGTTGCGACCTGGAGCACGAACGCCTGGTTCTCCCGAAGCTCCGGGTACACGTCACCCATCAGCTCCACGGTCCTGCGAACAAGCGGCTCCATCACGCCGCCCTCGACACCCAGCCGCCGCGCGTGGGAGACCACGCGGCGGAGCATCCGACGCAGGATGTATCCGCGGCCTTCGTTCGACGGTTGGACGCCGTCGGCGATCAGGAACGTCGTGGCTCGACCGTGCTCCGCGATCACCTTCAGCGATACGTCGTCGCGCTCGTCGGCGCCGTGGCGCTTGCCGGAGAGCGATTCGGCCACCTCCAGGAGCGGGACGAACAGATCCGTCTCGAAGACGTTGTCGACACCCTGGAGCAGCGTCGCCACGCGTTCGAGGCTCGCTCCCGTGTCGACGTTCTTCGCCGGGAGCTCCTCGACGATCTCCAGGTTCTGGTCGACCCGCTCCTGGATGAACACGAGGTTCCAGATCTCCATGAATCGGTCCTCGTCGACGTCCGGGCCACCCTCTGGTCCGAACTGCGCGCCCCGATCGACGAAGATCTCCGAGCACGGACCACCGGGTCCGGCGGCGTGGGTGTGCCAGTAGTTGGCCAGCTCGCCGTTGCCGTCGAGCCGGCCGCGGCGCACGATCCGATCCGGCGCCAGTCCCGCCGCCTCGATCCAGAGCGCTTCAGCCTCGGCGTCCTCCTCGTACACGGTGACCCAGAGCCGATCGTGGTCGATACCGAAGCCTTCGGTGATCAGTTCATGCGCCCAAGGGATCGCATCGGCCTTGAAGTAGTCGCCGAACGAGAAGTTCCCGAGCATCTCGAACATCGTGAGGTGCCGCGCGGTGTGACCGACGTTCTCGATGTCGTTGGCACGGAAGCACTTCTGGACGGAGACCGCGCGGTCGAACGGCGCCGTCGCTTGTCCGAGGAAATACGGGATGAACTGGTTCATCCCCGCGTTCGCGAGAAGGAGGCCGGACTCGACCGGCGGGATCAGCGACGATGACGCCACGCGCTTGTGCCCACGTTCTTCGAAGAACGACAGGAACGACTCGCGGATCCGGTGGCTCTCCACGCCGGGCAGTCTACCGAGGGCCTAGGCGGCCGGCGGGTCGTCGCGGCGAGGTGCCGGAGTCTCACCGCGCAGCTCGCGTTCGCGTTCGTCCATCGCCTGCCGTCCCTCGGCGATCGATTCAGAGAACAGCTTGCCGAGGTCCAGGAGCCCGCCCTTCGCCTCGCGTGCGAGCGTGGCGGGAGCGACGCGAACGGCCTGCTTGCGCGCCCACCGCGATGCCATGATCGCGCTGGTCGCCCCCGCACCCAGCCCGAGCGCGACCCAGAACCCCCGACGGACCACGGTGCGTCCCTAGCCTGCCGGCGGTGACTTCGGCTTGCTCTTCTTGAACCGGCTGGCGCCCTTCTTCAGACCGGCCCCGACGGAGATGATCTTCACGAGCGGGCTGGCCGCGGCCTGTTCGATCAAGCCGGACACGCGCTCCACCCGCACCAGGATGCCGTCGATCCGATCGATCTCGCGGTTCGTGCGCTCCACGGAACCACGGACCTCGCGCAGCAGCGGAACGGTCTCCTCGCGCGTGGCGTCGATCATCATCTTCGTGCTCTCCAAGACGCGGAACGTGTTGAGCAACACAACGCACAGGAAGAGGACCAGGAGGCCCCAGAACGCAGCCAGGATGATGAGCGCGGTGTCGCCAGCGCTGAGCGCGAGGAGCGCCATGGTCTCTGCCTCCGTGATCGGTGTCGGGTGTGCCTGGACGCCGCGTAGCATACCCACGCAAGCGCCCGGGGTGTCTGCCTGCTACGTCTCCTCGCCCTCGCCGGAGGGCTCGTAATACCGGGTTCCCTGGAATCGGACCGGCCGGTACTCCTGCTCGACCTGGTGGCCGGGGAAATCGTGCGGGTATTGATAGCCCTTCCCGTGACCGAGGCGCTTCGCGCCCGCGTACGAAGCATCGCGCAGGTGCTCGGGGACCGGGTCCGCGCTCGCCGCGTCTTCCATGGCCTTGGCGAGCGCGGCATACACGCTGTTCGATTTCGGTGCGCGGGCAAGGTAGATGGCAGCCTCCGCCAGGTTCAGCCGCGCCTCCGGGAGGCCGACGTGCTCGACCGCGTGGGCCGCGGCCGAAGCGATCAACAGGGCGCGCGGATCGGCGAGTCCGATGTCCTCGGACGCGTGCACGATCATGCGACGGGCGATGAAGCGTGCGTCCTCGCCCGCTTCGAGCATGCGCGCCAACCAGAACAGCGCGGCGTCCGGGTCCGAGCCGCGGATACTCTTGATGAACGCGCTGATGACGTCGTAGTGCGCGTCGCCCTGGCGGTCATACGCGACGGCCTTGCGCTGCACCGCCTCCGCGGCGCGATCCCGCGTGACTTCGGTCTCGCCCGCCCCTTGCGCCGCGAGCACCGCGGCCTCGAGGCCGATGAGCGCCATCCGCGCGTCCCCGCCCGCGATCTCGGCCAGATGCTCGAACGCCTCGTCGGTGACCTTCACGTCGATCGCTCCCAGCCCGCGCTCGGGATCCTCGAGCGCGTGTTGCAGCAACGATCGGAGCTCGTCGGTCCTCAGTTGTTCCAGCCGGAGCAGCAGACACCGCGAGAGCAACGGCGTGTTCAGCGAGAAGTACGGGTTCTCGGTGGTCGCCCCGATGAGGGTGACGGTGCCGACTTCGACCGCGGGAAGCAGCACGTCCTGTTGCGCCTTCGACCAGCGATGGACCTCATCGACGAACAGGACCGTGCGGAAGAGCCCGCCCTTCGCGCCCTCCATCACCTTGCGCGCGTCGGCGACACCCGACGATACGGCCGAGAGTTGCATCAGATCGGCGCCGACCTCGCGAGCAAGCAGATGCGCGAGCGTGGTCTTACCCGTCCCCGCCGGGCCCCACAGGATGATCGAGGGGAGGTTGCCACCAGCGACGAGCTTCGTGAGCGCCGTCCCCGGGCCGACCACGTGCGTCTGGCCCACGAATTCCTCGAACGTCCGGGGCCGCATCCGTGCGGCGAGCGGCGCGTCACCCATCGGCTGGCTACCCCCGCACGATCCGCTCGGGGCGGATCCGATAGATCACCCGGACCGAGCCGGGGATGTACTCCCAGCGTTCGCCGTCGTGATACTTCTGATTGAGGACATCGATGTGAGCTTCGGCTTCTTCTCCACTCTCGATCGACACCACCGTGCCGCTGATCGCCGTCCACGTGTACCCATCGTCCTGCGCGTGCACGGAGACCACCACCCGCGGATCCCGCCGGATGTTGCGATCCTTCGTCCTGCCCACCGCGCTGTTCACCAGCACATGGCCATCGTCGTCCGCATCGATCCAGAGGGGCGCCGAGTGCGCGGAGCCGTCCGCGTTCAGCGTCACGAGGTGCGCGAAGTTCTTCCCCTTCAGCAGTGCGATGTCGTGGTCCGTGAGGTCGGTCATCGGCTCAGATCCGCGGGAACGCGACGTGTTGCGGACGCACCTCGAGGATCACGCGGACGTCATCGGGCTTCGGCACCCACGGCTCGTCCTGATACTTGCGGGACAGGAAGTCGATATGCTCGTCGGCGCCGTCGGTGGTGATTCGCTCGACGACGCCGCGGATGTACAGAGGAGGCCAGGGGTCCGACGGATCGTGGCTGGCGATCATCACGCGTGGGTCACGGCGCACGTTGCGTGCCTTCTTCCGGGCGTCCTCGGTGTTGAACAGGACCAGGTCGCGTTCCACGTCGACGTCGACCCACAGCGGCATGACGTGCGGCGACCCGTCCTCGTTCGTGGTTGCCAGGTACGCCAGGTTCTTCCCCTGGAGCAGGCGGATGGCTTCCTCGGTCAGCACGCCCATGGTCAGCTCTCCTTCTTCGGTTGTTCGGCCACCTTGAGCCCCAGCTCGCGCAGCTGCTCGTCCGAAACGGGCGCAGGTGCTCCAGTCAGCGGATCGAAGCCGGACTGGGTCTTCGGGAAGGCGATCACCTCCGTGATCGCGTCGAGCCCCGCGAGCAGCATGACCAGCCGGTCCCAGCCGAAGGCGACTCCTCCGTGCGGCGGCGCCCCGAAGCGGAAGGCCTCGAGCATGTGCCCGAACTGCTCTTGGATCTGCTCCTCAGTGAGGCCGAGGATCTCGAACACCTTGCGCTGCACCTCTTGGCCATGGATGCGGATGCTCCCTCCACCCAGCTCATACCCGTTCAAGATCAGGTCGTACCCGCGCGCCCGAGCCGTGGCGGGGTCGAGATCGTCCCCCGCCGGAGCGGTGAACAGATGATGGACGGACACCCACTTGCTCTCCTCGTCGCTCCACTTGAAGAGCGGCGGCTCCACCATCCAGCAGAAGGCCCAGGTGTTCTCGGGGATCAGATCAAGACGAACGGCGAGCGTGCGGCGGAGGCCGTCCAACGCGACGGCCACACGATCCGGCCGATCGGCGACGATCAACACCAGGTCGCCCGGCGACGCTCCGGTCGCCTCGAGCACCGAGGCGACTTCCTCGGGGGTCAGGTGTTTCTCGACCGGCGAGCGCACGCCACCTTCCTCGACCACCATCCACACCAATCCCGCGGCTCCGCGGCCCTTGGTCTGGGTAACCAGGTCGTCGAGCTCCTTGCGCGAGAGCTGTGCGCCCCCGGGTGCGGCGATGGCTTGGATCCGGCCTCCCGAGGTCACCACCGACGCGAACGCGTTGAAGCCGGTCCCTGCCAAAACGTCATCCAGATCGGCCAGCTCCATCCCGTAACGGAGATCCGGCTTGTCTGAACCGTATCGACGCATCATGTCCGCGTACGTTATGCGCGGGAACGGTGTCTTCGGCTCGACCCCCAGCAGTTCCGACAGAAGGCGCACCATCAGCGGCTCCATCAGACCGATGACGTCTTCCTCGGTGATGAACGACATCTCCACGTCGAGCTGCGTGAACTCGAACTGCCGGTCGGCACGGAGATCCTCGTCCCGGAAGCAGCGAACGATCTGGAAGTATCGGTCCTGGCCGGCGACCATCAGCATCTGCTTCAGCTGCTGAGGCGACTGCGGGAGCGCGTAGAAAGCGCCTCTGGACAAGCGAGAAGGGACCAGGAAGTCGCGCGCCCCTTCCGGCGTGCTCCGCGTGAGGATCGGCGTTTCGATCTCGATGAACCCCTTTTCCGACAGGAACTCCCTGGTGATCCGGTTCACGTCATGGCGCAGGCGCATCCGGCTCCCCATCTCCGGACGACGCAGGTCGAGGTAGCGGTACTTCAACCGGAGCATCTCGTTCGCCTCGGTCCGGTCCTCGATGGGGAACGGAGGCGTATCGGACTCGGACAGGATCTCGAGCGTTCTGGCTGCGACCTCGATCTTCCCGGTGTCCAATGCGGGGTTCACCATGCCGTCCGGACGCAGGCGGACGACACCCGTCACGCGGATCACGTCTTCGGCTCCCAGGGACTGTGCAGCCTCATGCGCCTGGGGGGCATCGTCGGGATGGAACACGAGCTGCACGACGCCCTCGCGGTCGCGGAGATCGATGAACGTCACACCACCGTGATCCCGGCGGTGGGCGACCCACCCGCAGAGCGCCACGTCGGCGTCGGCTTCGCTCGCGCGGAGCTGCCCGCAGGCGTGACTCCGCATGCTCGTGCGCATGTCCGACACGTCAGTCGACCCATCCGTCGAGCTTGGTCAGCCATCCGGGGACGTCTGTCGCCGGGACCGACTTCTGCACGCCGTCGACGAGCCGTCGCAGCGTGACCGTACCCTCCGCCAACTCGCGCTCCCCCAGGATGGCGACGAACGCCGCCCCGGTACGATCGGCCATCTTGAGCTGCGCCTTCAGAGGCCGCTCCTCATAGCTCCCCGCTGCCGAGATCCCTGTGTCTCGCAGCTCGGCGATGAGACGGCCCCCCGCAGCCTCTGCCTCCTTACCGATAGCGACGACGAAACAGCGAAGGTCACGGGCCGGCGGAAGCGACACACCCTCGGCCTCCATGGCGAGCAGCACTCGATCGAGGCCCATCGCGAACCCGACCCCCGGGGTCGGAGTTCCGCCCAGCGCCTCAGCCAACCCGTCGTAGCGGCCTCCGGCGTTCACCGTCGACGCCTGGTCCGATGTGATCGCGCTCGACACCCACTCGAACGTCGACCGCGTGTAATAGTCCAGGCCGCGCACCAGCCGGGGATCGAGCAGGTACGTGATGCCCGCATCATCGAGTCCGACGCGCACCGCCGCGAAGTGTGCGGCGCACGCGTCGCACAGATGATCGGCGATCGTCGGGGCGGCCAGCACGAAGTCCTTGCCGCCGTCCACCTTGCAGTCGAAGACCCGCAGCGGATTCTTTGCCAGGCGCGTCTTGCAATCCTCGTCGAGCCGGTCGCGATACGGCTCGAAGTAGTCGACCAATCGTTCCCGATAGGCGGGGCGACACGCGCCGTCGCCGATCGAGTTCAGGTGCAGGACGTAGCGGCTCAGACCTCGCTCGCGCAGATAGCGCTCTCCGAGCACGATCACCTCGGCGTCGGCCGCTGCGCCTTCGAACCCGATCACCTCGATCCCGAACTGTCGGAACTCGCGGGTCCTTCCGGCCTGCGGACGTCCGTGGCGGAACTGCGGTCCGACGTAGTACGCCTTGAACGGATTGGGGAGGTCCTGGGTGTGCGTGAGGTAGGCGCGCACCACCGACGCGGTGCTCTCCGGTCGGAGCGTCAGCGAGCGTCCGCCCTTGTCCTCGAACGTGTACATCTCTTTCGTCACGACGTCGGACGTGTCGCCGGACGTGCGCGTGAACAGTTCCGTGTGCTCGAACATGGGCGTCTCGACGTAGCGGAACCCGAACAGCTCCGCCGTTCGATGGGCGGCCTCGTACAGCCCGTACATGGCATCGGCGCGATCCGACAGCAGGTCCTGGGTGCCGCGGGGCGGCGCGAGCTCCATCAGCCCATCCCCCGCAGGAACGGGTTCGTCGCTCGCTCACGCCCGACCGTGGTCTCGGGCCCGTGCCCCGGCCACACCGGCAGCTCGTCGGGCAGCTCGAGGAACCGGCGCAGGCTGCGCTCCATGTCCGGCGGCGACGAGTTCGCGAAGTCCGAGCGGCCGATCGATCCGGCGAACACCAGATCTCCCGAGAGCACGAACCCATCGGTCAGAAAGCAGCAATGCCCCGGCGTGTGACCGGGCGTGTGCTGCACCTGGATCCGGAAGCCACCGAGCTCCAGCACGTCGCCGTCTGCGAGCGTCCGCAGGTCCTTCACCTCGGTAAGCGGGTGCGCGGACCCGGGGTTCCACAGCTCGGGATCGCGGAAGGCGACGGCATCGGCCTCGTGCACGTAGACGGGCACGTCGTCGCCGGCGAACACCCCCGCCTGATCCGCATGGTCCAGGTGCGCGTGCGTCAGTAGCACGGCCGCGGCGCGCTTGCCGGCGGAGGTCAGCAGGGCGTGCACGCTCTCCGGCTCGAACCCGGGGTCCACTACTACGGCTTCGTCGCTACCGTCGGCCGCGAGCAGCCAGCAGTTCGTGCCATACGGGTTCTGATCGAAGACGTCGCGCCACATGAGGGGACCATGCTAGCGGACGGTCGCGCGCGCCCCGGAGGGCCTCACAGGTCGGCCGCGTCCAGGATCAGCGTGAACGGACCGTCGTTCAGGAGCTCCACTTCCATGTCCGCGCCGAACACCCCGCACTTGACCGAGACGCCGCGTTCCTTGAGCGCCGCAGCGAACGCCTCGACCCGCTCGGCGGCGACAGCCGGCACCGCCGCGTCGGTCCACGACGGCCGCCGTCCCTTGTGCACGTCGGCGTAGAGCGTGAACTGCGAGACCACCAGGATCTCGCCCTCCACGTCCGCGAGTGCCAGGTTCGTCTTGCCACCTTGATCCGCGAACAGCCGGAGGTTCACCACCTTCTCGGCCATCCGTCCCACCTCGCCGTCACTGTCTTCGGCGCCGATCCCGACGAGAAGCAGGTACCCACGATCGATCGCCGCGACGTATTCCCCATCGACGGTCACCGAAGCACGGGCGACCCGTTGGAGCACGACCCGCATGTCAGCCGGGAACGATGCGGTAGGCGTCGAACACGCCGTCGACGCGCTTGACCGCGCCCAGCACGCTGGACAGGTGAGCGATGTCGGCCAGCTCGAACGCGAACCGCAACCGGGTGATGCGGTCACGGCCCGTGGACGACGTCGCCGACAAGATGTTGACGTGGCTATCGGAGAGCATGGTCGCGACGTCGGACAGCAGACGCGTTCGATCGAGTGCCTCGACCTGGACCGCCACGATGAACGAGGTCGGCTTCCCCTCGGCCCACGTCACCTCGATCAACCGTTCCGGCTGCTGCCGGAGCGTCCGCACGTTCGGACAATCCGTCCGGTGCACCGACACGCCTTGGCCGCGCGTCACGAACCCGACGATCTCGTCGCCGGGAACGGGGGTGCAACATCGTCCCAGCCGCACCCAGACGTCGGGCAAACCGCGCACCATCACTCCCTGACCGACTTCCGCCTGCTTGCCCAAGCGCACGGGGCGGGCAAGCGGGACGTCGGTGACATCTTCTTCGGGCGTCCCACTCAGCAGGCGCGTCAACCGAGCGAGCACCGACTGCGGCGAGACGTGCCCCTCGCCGACCGCGACGTAGAGCGCCTCCAAGTCCGGGTACTTCATCTCGTCCACGGCCACCTGTGAGAGCGCTTCTTCGCTGGCGAGACGCTTGAACGGCAGGTTCTGCTTGCGCATCAGCCGTTGGAGCGCGTCGCGCCCCTGGTCCATCGCGTCCTCGCGCCGCCCGCGCGCGAACCACTGGCGGATCTTCGAGCGGGCGCGCGGAGTCTTCACGAACTGCAGCCAATCCTGCGACGGACCCTCGCCTTGCGCCTTCGACGTCAGGATGTCGACGCTGTCGCCGGTCCGCAGCTCGTAGTCGAGCGGTACCAGCTTGCCCCCCACTTTCGCGCCGATGGTCCGGTGACCAACCTCGGTGTGAATCGAATAGGCGAAGTCCACTGGGGTCGCCCCGGAGGGCAGGTTCACCACATCACCCCGCGGCGTGAAGACGAAGACTTGACCTCCGTAGAGATCGATCTTCAACCCCTCCATGAACTCGCGAGGGTCGGCCATGTCCTTCAGCCACTCCATCATCTGGCCCAACCACGCCAGGTCGGCGGCGTCTCGCGCCTGCTTGCCGCCCTCTTTGTAGCGCCAGTGCGCCGCGATCCCGAACTGCGCGGTGCGGTGCATATCACGCGTTCGGATCTGGATCTCGAGCGGCTTGCCTCCCGGACCAACGACCGTGGTGTGCAACGACTGGTACATGTTCGACTTAGGCATGGCGATGTAGTCCTTGAACCGGCCCGGGATGGGACGCCAGAGCGCGTGCACCGCGCCGAGGGCACTGTAGGTGTCACGGAGGTTGTCGACCTGGATCCGCACACCCACCAGGTCGTAGATCTCGTTGAACTCCTTGCCGCGTATCACCATCTTCTCGTAGATCGAATACAGGTGCTTCGGGCGGCCCTCGACCTCGGACTTGATGCCCAGCTCCTTCAGCTTTCCACGCAAGGACCCGGTGACGGCATCGATCAACGCTTTGCGTTCTCCGCGGCGCGCCTCGACCAAGCTGGCGATCTCGCGGTAAGGACCTGGGTGCAACGTCTTGAACGACAGATCTTCGAGCTCCCACTTCATGTCCTGGACGCCCAGGCGATTCGCGAGCGGGGCGTAGATCTCGAGCGTTTCGGTCGCGATGCGGTGCTGCTTCTCGAGCGCCAGCGCAGAGAGCGTCCGCATGTTGTGCAAACGGTCAGCGAGCTTGATGAGCAGCACCCGGATGTCGCCGGCCATGGCGACGAACATCTTGCGGACGTTTTCCGCCTGCTCCTGCTCGCGGCTCTGGAACTCGATCCGTTCCAGCTTCGTGAGTCCGTCGACGATCTTTGCGACCTCGTCGCCGAACTCCTCCTCGATCCCCGCGACGGTGACCTCGGTGTCCTCGACCGTGTCATGCAGGAGCGCTGCGGTGATCGTGGTCGTGTCGAGGTGCAAGTCGGCAAGGATCGTCGCAACCGCCACCGGGTGCTCGATGAAGTCCTCTCCCGAGATCCGCTTCTGGCCTTCGTGCGACGCTTCCGCAACCGCGTAGGCGCGCTGGATCTCTTTCAGATCGGCCTTGGGGCTGTATCCCCGGACGATCTTCAGCAAGGGTTCGATGCGTGCGGGAGGGCCAGGCTCGCCGGGCCGCAAGCGCGAGAGCAGGCCGCCACGTCGCTGTTCGGCTTTGACCTGTTCGCGACTGTCCACGGCGCGCCTCCTCGGCTCAGTCTAGCTGGGGGGTGGTGCCGAACGGCTGAGGGGTGGTGCCTAACGGCTGAGGGGTAGCGCCGAAGGGGCGGAGGCGCGACTGGATCAGTAGTGGATCAAGGTGAAGAGATCGTGATCCGTGAGCTTGTCGCGACCGTGAAGAAAGTCGAGCTCGATCAGACACGCGATGCCGCAGACTTTCCCACCGATCTGCTCGACGAGCGAAGCTGCAGCCTTCGCCGTTCCACCCGTCGCGAGGACGTCGTCCACGACGAGCACCCGCTCCCCCGGCTGGACCGCGTCCCGGTGGAGCTCGAGGGTCGCTGTTCCGTACTCGAGCGCGTACTCCTCGGCAACCGTCTGCCAGGGGAGCTTGCCCTTCTTGCGAACGGGGACGACGCCGGCCCCGAAGTGATACGCCACTGGTGCCGCGAGGATGAACCCTCGGGCCTCGATCCCCACCACCTTGTCGACGTTGCCGCGCCCGAAATGCACCACGATGAGATCGATGATCGTGGAGAACGCGATCGGGTCCCCCAGGAGCGGCGTGATGTCCTTGAAGTCGATGCCGGGCTCCGGGAAGTCCGGCACGTCGCGGATCAGCGCTTGGATCGCTTCGATGTCCATGACCTACCTGCGCTTGCGTTTGGCGGGCGGTTTCCGTTTGTTCTTCGCGCGGGGTCGGGCCGTCCCGCCCGTGCGCGCGGTCGCCCGCGTGGCAGCCGCGGCGCTCGCAGCAGCGGGAACCGACGCGACGGCCTCTCCGTTGTCCACCGTCTCGTCCGCCGTGAGGACGGCGTCGCGGGTCTTCGGCATCTGGCCCTTCCCGGTGCGCACGAGCCGGCGTGCCTCCATCTGTTGATGCCGGGGCTCGTTCACTTTGAGGATCGAGAGCACGGGCGCGGCGATGAAGATCGACGAGTACGCCCCGGTCGTGACACCGACGAACATCGCGAACGCAAAGTCCTTGAGCGTCTCGCCACCGAAGAAGAGCAGCGACAGGATCGGCAGCAACACGACCAGCGACGTGTTCACGGATCGCATCAACACTTGGTTCAGGGAGTAGTTCACGGTCTCGGCATACCCGAGCTTCGAGATCATCGCCGAGGTCTCGGTGTTCTCCTTGATCTTGTCGTAGATCACGACGGTGTCGTAGAGCGAGAACCCGAGGATCGTGAGGACCGCGATGACCGTGGCCGGCGTGACCTGGCGACCCACCACCGCGTACACGCCAACCGTGATGATCAGGTCGTGGACGAGCGCGACGTTCGCGCCGAGCGCCATCTTCCATTCGAACCGGAGCCAGATGTACGTGAAGATCGCCGCGAGCACGACCACCAAGCCGATGAGGGCCTTTCGAGAGATCTCCGAACCCCACGTCGGTCCGACGTCTTGCTGGCTGATGTCGTTCGGGTTGATCCCCGACCGGCTCGCCAACGCCGACAGAAGCTTGTCTCGGGCAGTCGCGTCGTTGGTGAGCGTGGTGGTCCGGATCGAGATCGTGTCCCCATTCACGATTTGCACTTCGGAGTCCGCATGGCCGTTCGCGGAAAGCACGGCCGTCACGTCGGCGACGCTCGCTCCCGATCGGTTGAGGTAGCGAAGCTGTGCGCCACCCTTGAAGTCGATAGAGAGGTTCAGACCCCGGAACAGCAAACCGGCGAGTGACAACACGATCACGATGCCCGAAAGCAGGAACCAACGGTTCCGTTGCTCCACCAGTCGGAAATGGGGGATGGTGTGGCCTCGATACGCCGAGATGGCGCGTTGGCGGTTCATTCGGATCCTCCCGACACGGACGGGAGCGGTTCAACGTCTGCCTCACCGGCCACGCCGCTCGTCAATCCGAACCCCTTCAGGTCGACGAGCCGCTGGTTCCCGGAGATGAGGAACACGGTCGGCCGCTTGAAGAAGTAGACGACGAAGAGGTCGAGCAGCGTAGCGACACCAAGCGTGAGTGCGAACCCACGCACCGAGCTGACCGCCGTCAAGTACAGGGCCACCGCGGCGATCCCGGTGACGAAGTCCGCCGCCACGATCGTGCGGAACGCGCGTTTGAAGGCGGGCTTCACGGCGGATCGGGGTGTCTTGCCGTTGCGGACCTCGTCTTTGAGCCGCTCGAAGAACACGATGTAGGAGTCGGCCGTCACGCCAAGCGAGATCACCAGACCGGCGATCCCGGCGAGCGTCAGGCTGTAGCCGAAGCTCTTCCCGGCGAGCGAGATCAGCGCGAACGCGAGCGTGGCCCAGATGGACATGCCGAGCCACGCCACCACGCCGAGAAGCCGGTAGTAGAAGAGTAGGTAGACGAAGAGCGCGATGAGCCCGGCGATCCCGGCCAGGATGCCTTGGTGCAACGACTGGGAGCCGAGCGTCGGGCTCACGGTCTGCACGGATTGCCGGGTGAGCTCGACGGGGAGCGCACCCGCATTCAGCTGCGTGGCCAGATCCTTCGCTCGCGTCTCGGTGAACGAGCCCGAGATCACCCCGGAGCCGGCGCAGATCGCTCCGTTCACGGTCGGAGACGAGATGATGGTCTGGTCGACAGCGATCGCGATCTCGTTCTGGGGCTGGGTTGCGTTCAGGGCCGCCGTGGTCGCGTCGCAGAAC
>JAYUAK010000335.1:0-3655 GCA_043741335.1 Actinomycetota bacterium | reverse complement strand
CCTTTAGCGGCCCTAGACCGTCGTCGGTTGCCACTACCCGAGCGCTGCCATCCGGGCACGGTCCGCATGCGTTGCTCGACCCAGTGGATGCTCACCTTGGAGGCGATCGATACGAACCGCGCGAAGCTCGGGCGGAAGACGCGCTGGCTCACGTGGAGCCAGATCGTGCCTTCCGGTCACCCATCAGGCGATCGAGCACGGAACCATTGCTCTGGATGGCATAGGTGCCGCCAGGGAATGGCGGAGGGAGCTTGGTCGCCTCGACCTCTGACTCGGATGCCGAACCATCGCGAGGAAACGTGTCGAGCCGTTCCTGATGCGCGATGACGAACTCCCTGCCGATCCCGAGCTCATCGACATCCCAGAACCTCTACTCGGGGGAACCGAACCGATCACGAGAAGTGACGACCCTCAGGGCGATCGCACCTAGGCTGGAACGATGAAGAAGAAGCCGGACGACGACGATCAGGCTCCCCCCTCACTGCCCGAGGAGACGCCACCACCTTTCGACCCCGATCCGGCGTTGATCTCCTACCTCGAGCGTGGCGACAAGACCTCTCGCAAGAGGCAGCTCGACGCTCTCCGCGGGCGTATCCAGATCGGTCGACGCCCAGCGGGGCCGTGAGACCGTCCACCCGCCGTCGTTCGATGCTCGAACGATGCGCCCGGCGGCGGACAGCGTGGTCAGCACCCGCGGCCCGACGGCCAGTTGGCCACCCCACGACTTCCCCTCGCCGTAGCTAATCGAGCCCTCGAGCGATGGGATCTCGTCGCGAAGCGCCGACGACGTGGCCTCTCGTTCATCGGCGAGCACCGACAGCACCTGCTCGCTCGCCTTGGTCAGCCAGCGCGCGCCGTTGCGCTGCAGCCCGGCCTTCTCGACGTCGCGGATCAGCCGGCGCCGCTCGCCGTCGGCGACTCGGTTGCTGGCGCCCGCCTGGGCGACGCTCAGTGTCGCGCGCGGGAAGACGAACAGGGTCCGTCGCATCGCGAGGTGCTTGACGAGCGACCGGTCGACGTAGAGCGCGCGCTCCAGGTCGGGCACCGTCATACCGTCGACGCGCGCCCGGGCGGACAGGTAGACCATGGCCGACCGCCAGACGGTGACGACGAGCGAGCCGGGCTCGACGCTCGACGACATCGATCGGTCGCACCCCCGGGAATCCTGCCACGGGGCTCGGACAAGAGCTGCCTCAGGACTCAGAGGACCCGATCAGTCGCCGCCCTCGTCACCCGACCCTGCGCTCGAATCGACGGCTGCAGCGAGTGCTTTTATGGCTTCGTCGAGGCGCTGCGCGTCCTTGGAGGAGATTTCCCCGTGCTCCAGGCCCTTGTCCACCTCGTCCTGCAGCCCGCCGAGCGAGTCCAGGACCCTCCCAGCGTCGCCCTCGCTGAGCGCGCGGCCGACGTCGTCCACACCGTGCTGGAGATCCCTGGCGAGATGATCGTCCACGGCGCCCGACGAGACCAGCTCCTGGACCAGGCCGGTCAGCGCGGCCGTCGCGTCGTCCACCGATCCCGATGTTGGGGGCGTCGGCACCGGCGATCGCGGCGACAGGGCGGATGATGCCGATGAAGCCGGTGATGGTGACGGGTGTGTGGCCGGCGTCCGAGCCCCGACCGCGGGCTCGGCTCCGCCGTAGATCGCGTTGAGGACCAGGAGGAGGACGATCCCGAGCACCAACCCGGCGATCCAGGGGAGCGGTGACGGCGATCGCGGGGGCCGGCGCGGCGGCAACGGTGGCGGGACCATCGGGAGGACGTCGGTCGCGGCTACCGGCGCCAACGGCTGCGTGGGGACTTCGCCGACATCGGTCAGGGTCGGCAGCGGCATCGCCTCCAACGAATGACGAAGCTCCTCTGCACTCTCCGGTCGCTCCGCGGGGTCCTTCGCCATCAACCGTTCGATCGTCGAGGCGAGCGGTGCCGGAACGCCTGGAATGAGCGTGTCGGCGCGCTCGGGCGTCGCGTGAACGTGTTGGTATGCGAGTCCGGCTGGATCGTCGCCCGCGAAAGGTGGACGGCCCGTCGCCATCTCGAACATGACGCAGCCGAGTGAATAGAGGTCGGCCCGCGCATCGACCGGATCGCCGGTCACCTGCTCGGGTGAGACGTAGGGAGCGGAGCCGAACACTTCCCCCGCCCGGGTGACCGTCACATCGCTCGCGACGCTCGCGATCCCGAAGTCGCCGATCTTCACGGCCCCGGACCTCGTGAGGAATACGTTCGACGGTTTCATGTCGCGATGAATGATCCCGCGAGCGTGCACCGCCGCGAGTCCCGAGCAGATCCCGGTCGCGATCGAGACCACGCGCGCGGGATCGAGTCGTCCCTCGGCGTCGACCAGCTCTCGGAGCGTCATCCCCTCGACGAGTTCCATGACCAGGAAGGGACGCCCGTCGTCCACGACGATGTCGAACACGGTGACGACGTGCGGGTCGTTCACCCGCGCGAGTGCCCGCGCCTCGCGAGCGAATCGGGCCTTCGCGGTCGCGTCCTCCATGGCGGCCGACGGCAGCCGCTTGACCGCGACCTCTCGGCGCAGTTGCAGGTCCGTCGCGACGAACACCTGCGCCATCCCGCTCGCGCCGAGCGTACGATCGAGTCGGTAGCGGCCGGCGACGACCCCGTGCGGGCCGACCGCGTCACGGCCGGCCCTTGAGGGAGGCTCCATCCCGGGAGGCTACCCGTCCCGGCCGGCGGCGGACCATGCGTTCTTTCGTTGCGGGATGACGTGGCCGCCGTGATCGCCTACGACGAGCGCCTGATCGTGGCAGCCCGTCGTCTGGATCGCATCCTCGATGGGCGCGGCGGCCTCGGCGGCTCGGCCGATGGCAACCAGCACATCCGCGAGATCCATCAGGGCGTTGCCGTGCACCTGGAGGGCGTCCGTGTCCGCGGCCAGCGCGACCGCCTGCCGGGCCAGCTCGAGGGCCGCATCCGGATCTGCGACCCGAGCCGCCGCCTTCGCGCTCGCCGACCGGCAGATGATCTCGCTGACGAGCCCCTGGACGTTGATGTCCCACTCGACCGGGGCGTACGCCGCCGCTTCCTCGTAGCGACCCTGGGCGCACAGGCTGTGCGCCAGCCTGCCGAGCGTCGCGGGTGACTCGTCCTGTCCATGCGCGCGTCCCGCTTGGACCACGTCCGCGAAGGAGGCGCGGATCCCCCGCTCGGCCCCGATGGGATCGCCGGCCAACATGTGCACCTTCCAGATCGCGATCCCCAGCCAGTAATCCTCGTAGTTGATGCCGAGGTCGCGGATGATCTCCGCTTGACGCCCGAGGAGTGCGCGGGCCGCCTCGAAGTCGCCGAGCATCGCTCGTGCGACCGCTTCGCAGCCCACGATGTCCGCCTCCAGTCTCCGATCCTTGGTCTTCCAACAAAGCCTCTTCGCAATGCGCGATCGTCTCGCCCGGGGTCGCCGGCCCGAAGCGATCGACGAACAGCGTGGTGGTGAGCACCTCCGCCTCTTCGAGCCGGTCGCCTGCGCGCCGCGCGTGGACGAGCGCGCGTGCGAGCGGCTCTCGCATCGCCTCGAGCCGGCCGGTGAACCAGTGAGACTCCGCCACCAGCTGCCACGCCTTCGTGAGGCCGAGGTCGTCTCCCGCGGCCTCGAGCTGGGGGATGAGCTCCTCGACCTCGTGGGACATCT
>JAYUAK010000334.1:0-3660 GCA_043741335.1 Actinomycetota bacterium | reverse complement strand
ACTACATCATGCTGCTCTTCACGTCGAAGATCGGACTGGTGATGGTCGGGGGCGCGGCCTTCCTGCTGGTCGCCGGGGTCCTGTGGATGAAGAAGATCGTGGATATCGATGTCTGAGATCTGGCTCCTTCTCGCGATCGGTTGTGTCTTCTTCTCGGTCGTCCTGGCGGGCTTCGCGTTCGACCAATCGAGCTCGGAGCGCAAGCACGCGGTCCGGATGATGGAGTCGCATGCCAGTGGTTCGTCGAGCGTTGCCTCGGCGAACCTTCGCGAGCAGGAGCTGGCCCAAAGCTTCGGTCAGCGCGTGCTCGTGCCGTTCGTAGGTGGTGCCGGCCGCATCGCTCGGCGGATCACGCCGCTGGACGCCCGGGATCGGGTCGCGCATAGGCTGCTCCTGGCCGGGAGCCCGTCCGGGTGGGATGCGGAACGGGTCATCGCCTTCAAGGTGATCGGCGTCGGCGCCGGCTTCTTGGGCGGAGTGTTCGTCGCCGGTCTGTTGCACCTCCATGGTCTGTCCGGGATCGTGTCGATCGGACTCCTCGCGGTCGCGGGGTTCCTGGTGCCCGACTCGATCCTGGCGCGCAAGGTCGAGGAACGTCAGAACGAGGTCCTGCGCACGCTCTCGGACACCCTCGATCTCCTCACGATCAGTGTGGAGGCCGGTCTCTCCCTGAACGCCGCTATCGCCCAGGTCGTCCAGAACGTGCCCGGGGTGCTTTCGTCGGAGTTCGCCCGCATGCTCCAGGAGATCCAGCTGGGGGTTCCGCGATCGGATGCCTTCCGCCATCTGGCCGAGCGCACGGACGTCGAGGAGCTGAACTCTTTCGCCCTGGCGATGATCCAAGCGGACGTGTTCGGCGTGAGCATCGCGAGCGTCCTTCGGACACAGGCGAGCCAGCTGCGAATCAAGCGGCGGCAGACCGCGGAGGCGAAGGCGCAGCAAACCCCGGTCAAGATCGTGTTTCCCTTGATCCTTTGCATCCTGCCGGCCCTGTTCGTGATCATCATCGGGCCTGGCGCGATCCGGATCATGAACTCCGTCTTGAAGTAGCACGCTCAAGGTCGGGGCCGGTCCGGGCCGATAGCTCCTCCATGCGGAGCAAAGGGCGGACGTTCGACAAGATCATGAACGCCTTCGCCGAATCGGTGTCTGCCGGCGAGTTCGAGAAGGCCGAGGCATGGCTAGCCGTGGCTCTGTGGTCACGCGAGATCTCGGAGATAGCAACGATCGAGCCCGTCCGCTGAGTCCCGGCCTCAGGACCGGTACCGCCCAAAGATGTAGGTCCTTCGGTCCGTTGCGGGCTCACCCACCGATGGCTTAGACTCACGCCTGTCCGGATGGCTCGTTCGGGCCATGTGGATCGAGAGAAAGGCGTGTTCATGAAGCGCATCGGGTTCCTGCTGGCCACGGCGACGGCCTTCGTGCTGTTGCTGGCAATCCCCGCGTTCGCCGGCGAAGGGTCCTCGCTGCCTGGCCGTCCGGGTGGTCCCGGCGTCAGCGGCGCAGGTGGCACCGCGTTCACCGGCGCGAACGTGACGACGAGCTTCTTGTACCTGGCCGTGTTCGTCGTGGTCGGTGCGCTGGCGCTCTACGCCGGCCGCCGCCGCAGCGTGACAACGAGCTAGACACAAGCGCTCTTTCAAGAACGGGTTCTCCACAGGAGGGCCCGTTCCTTGATGTCCGGGGTCGTTCAGGTGATGGTTCTGAGAACTTCGCGCCAGATCCTGACCGGCAGCGACGGAGCGAACGTCGCCTCCAGATCCAGGTTCCCCGAGGGGTGACCCTCATACACCAGTCGATCGCCTTCGCGTGAGAGCCCGCGGCCTGAAGAGGTGAATCGCATCCCGTCCGGCGGGCTGATCACCACCCGCACCTGGGTCGGGCGGATCGTGGACTGTCCGAGGAAGCTGAGTCGATAGGTACCGCCGGTCTCACTCCCGGTCCACGCCTGCGTCAGAAGGAGATCCGCGCTGATCGTGGCGGTCTCCCCCGAGGGGGTTCGAACGTAGTCCTCGAAGAACGGGTAGCCCTTTTGTGCGTATCGCCCGAGCTCGATGGCCGCACCGTCTTGGGTGGCTCCTTGAAGCACGCACCCCTGGTCGCAGTAGAGATCGACCACGGCGACGTTCTCGCCCGGTTGAGTGGAGTAGGTCTTGTACGGGCCGATCACGTACGGGGGATAGCCCGACGTCGGGGAGTCGTTCAAGAGATCCACACGAAGCGACGCCGTGGCCGTGCCTTCCGGACCGAGGTGCACGTCGTAGGTGACCGTCCGTTGCTGATAGAAGTCCAGCTTGGTTCCCGAGGCGCTGTTGGTGACCACGGAGATGGTGTCGGTTCCCGATGAGCGGAAGGCGCCTCCTACGCTCGTCAGCGCGAGACCTTGCTGCATCGCTGGATCCACGCTCCACGCTTCGACGTGACCATCGGCGAAGGCATCCAGCAAGGCTCGTATGCGGGGGAGTGCCGATCCCCGCGCGGAGAGGAAACCGTCGAGGACGGCTACGGCTACGCGGCCGAGCACCAGCTTCCGCTGATCGTTCGTGTCGAACAGGGCGTACGCCTGGTTCGTGACGAACGGAACGATGTTGTGCTCCGTCAGCTCTATGCCCGTCGAACCGACCGAGATCGGATGCGTGACGCGCATGAGCGCCTTGAGCGCGAACGGATCGGCCACGATGACGCCGTCCAGCGCCCGTCCGAACGCCTCCCTGTAGGCGAGCCAGGTCGCGTTCGCCGCCAACGGGAAGTCCCGTGTCATGTTGATGCTCTGCCAGAAGCCGGCACCGGTGCGATAGAAGTCCCAGTTCCGGGAGTACTCCGGGGAGGGCGAGGTAACGTCGGCGACGTTGAGCCTCGGCAGCGCCGCGACCGGCCGGAAGGCTGAGAAGCTCAGGCGGCCGCCGTCGATGGTGAGGATGGAGTACGCGCCGATCAAGCCGCCGGTGCCACGGAGCTCCGCAGGGTTCGAGGCGCCGAAGAAGTAGTGGCGTGGCTCGTCGGTGCCCAAAAACGACGGCAGGCCCTGCAGGATGAGGGAACCCGCATGGAGCTGCCGGTGAAGGTCGGTGAGCCGACCTAGCGCGTCCGCTCGAGCCGATGCCACAGGGGGGAGCAGGAAAGTATTGGACGTGGCCTCCAGCCTAGCCAGGGCCGTTGCGGTCAGCTCGTCCGCGCGGGCGATCGCCTGCGTGACGCCGGCAAGCTGGTCGATCGGGATCCCCGCCGCGGTCGGCGCCAGCGCTCCGAGCCCGCCGGGCAGATCGGCAACCGCGGCGGCCAGCTCTGTGGCGGCGTCGGCGGTCTCGACCCCAGCGTCGGCGACGGCCCGGATCACATCGGGCGTGTTCCCCAGGAATGGGATCGAGCCGGCGAGCGAGAGCCAGAGTGATCGGGAGCGATCGGCACTTGAAGCGAACGCCTCCTGGGCGAGCACGAACTCGTCGTGCGCCTCGGACGCCTTGCCGGCGATGAGGGCGGACTTCCCCCGGGCGAGCGCATCGCGGCCGTGCTCGAGATCCCGACGCACCGCGAGCGCGGAGATCCCCGCCAGGGCGAAGATCAGCAGCATCGCGAAGGTAAGTGCTGCCACCGTTCTTGTCACACGTCGACGGCGGCGTCGACGAGGCGGCGTCATCGTCGCGGCGCCGGTGTCGGTAG
>JAYUAK010000333.1:0-8546 GCA_043741335.1 Actinomycetota bacterium | reverse complement strand
CCCAGCCGTAGGCGTGCTGGGAGAATCCGCTCGTCTGGCCCGTGACCGGCCGGCAGTTGAACGACGCGCTGACGTTCATGGTGCTGAACCAGTCGGATGGACGCGGGGGACGCCACTTGGCCGCCAGCGCGATCTTCTGGATCGGGAAGCCCGCGTCGAACAACTGATGGAACACCGACAGCACGTCGTTGGCGACCGTCTCGTTCATGATCAACGGTCCCTGCTTCACGCGACCGCCGAACGTCCAGTAGCTGACCGTGACGAGGCGCAGATCGTGGATCGGTACGGGGCAGCCGGGATGCCAGTTCCGCCCGATGAGCTCGCCACGGAGCGTCGGGTCGATCCACCGCACGGAGCCGACGAACGTGGGGTCAGGTCCCGTCGTCGACGTCGGAAACTCGGAAGCGATCGTTGCGTGGGCTGGGACCAACGGCGCGAGCACCATCAACGTCGCGAGGAAGGCAGCGCGTCGGCCGATCACACCCCCATCTTTACCATCCGCGAGTCACCTCCGGGCATGGGTTGCACGACTGACAAGTCTGGTTCGTGCACTCCTGCACGAAATCACATGGATGTACTTTCCCACCCCATATGTGGCTGCTACGGTGCTGTCCCAGCCTAGATGTTGTGTTCGAACCGGGGATCGATAGGCGGGAGGCTGGCGCGTGGACTGGTTACTCCTCGCGGCATTGGGCATCATGTGGGTTGCGTTCCTACTTCCGTCGGACCGTCGGCGGCATACCACGGCGCAGAGCGTCGATGACTTCGAACGTCGGATGGAGCTCTTGGCACACGTAGAGGCGCAAGGCAGCGAGGGCCGATGGATCGTGACGCCGCGAAAGGGCGCTCGATTCGTTGGCCCCACCGAGCGCAAGCGTGCGCGTGTGCGCGAACGACGCCGCAAAGTGCTCGTATTCCTCATCGAATCGATCGGGCTCACGTTCCTGATCGGTCTCGTGCCGCCGCTCCGAGTGGTGTGGATGCTCAGCGGGGCGTTCGGCGCGTTGCTCGTGCTCTACGTCTGGCTCCTCTTGTCCATCAAGCATCGCGCCGCGGTCCAACCACACGAGACGGCGCGCGCCGCGCGACAGCCCGCTCGTGTGAAGACGCCCGTCACGGCCGTGCCGCGCTACGTCGTCGACAGCATGACCGGTTGGGCGCGTCCGACCTTCAATGGGCTCGGCTCCGTCGGCGAAGGCGACCGGGTCCACGTGGTTGTCCGCCCCGCCGATAACCTGGCCGGCGCGTAGCCCCGGCCATCGAGACCGTCGGGTCCCTTTGCTAGGCTGACCATTTCCTGGGGGTGTAGCTCAGCCCGGTAGAGCGCTGCCCTCGCACGGCAGAGGTCAGGGGTTCGAATCCCCTCACCTCCACCAGGAATCCTTGGCCAGGATTCCGCGGGAGGAGCCCGCGGCAGGAGCCCGCTGCTACCCTGGCCGTATCGAGGACGTTCGCATCGACTTGCGCACGAAGGGCTTCCCCGCCGTCGACGAGCCGGTGTCGCTCGCCGAAGTCGCGGATCAGGGGTGGACGTTCCGTGACCTCCCTTCGCCTGTCATGGTGCTTCGCGAACGCGCGCTCGCGCACAACCTCGCATTGATGGCCGAGTACTGCCGTGCATGGGGAATCGACATCGCTCCGCACGGCAAGACGACCATGGCACCTCAGCTTTGGCAGCGACAGCTCGATGCGGGCGCCTGGGGGATCACCGCGGCGACCGCCGATCAGGCGCGCGTGATGCGGACCGCCGGCGTCCCGCGCATCTTGCTCGCGAACGAGCTTGTCGATCCGGTGTCGATCGCGTGGGTTGCTGGACAGCTCGTGGACCCCGCGTTCGAGCTCCTGTGCTACGTGGACTCGGAACGCTCGGTCGAGATCCTGGATGAAGGGCTGCGTGCCGCGGGCAGCGAACGACCCCTCCCGGTGTTGGTCGAGCTGGGGTTCGAGGGCGGCCGCACCGGCTGTCGCACGATCCCCGAGGCCGTGTACGTGGCATCGCGCGTCGTGTCGTCGGATCGGCTCCGATTGGCGGGCGTCTCCGGCTACGAGGGAACGATCTGTCAGGAACGCTCGCCCGATTGCCTGGCCCTGGTGATCGGCTTCATCGATCGCCTGCGCGAGCTGACGGCCACCATGATCGACGCGGGCAGCTTCGCCGGATCAGACCGGATCGTCCTGTCGGCGGGGGGAAGTTCGTTCTTCGACGTCGTGGTCGATCGGCTGCGGGGTCCGTGGCCGGGAGCTGCCGATGTTCGAGTCGTGCTGCGGTCCGGCTGCTATCTGACGCATGACGCCGGGATCTACGAACGGCTTTCGCCCCTGCCCGAGCGGGACGGCGACCGCGGCTTCCACGCTGCGATGGAGCTCTGGTCTCATGTCCTGTCGCGGCCCGAACCGGAGCTCGCGATCCTGGGATTCGGCAAGCGCGATGTCTCGTTCGATGTCGATCTGCCGTTTCCGCGTGTCGTTCGGCCCGCTTCGGGCCCGCCTTTCGATGCGACAGGGGGACTCGAGATCCGGTCGCTGAACGACCAGCACGCCTACGGTCGCGTCAGCCCTGGGTTCACGATCGGAGTCGGTGACGTGGTCGGACTGGGGATCTGTCATCCCTGCACGTCGTTCGACAAGTGGCGAGTGATCCCCGTCCTCGACGAGGACGACCGGGTCGTGGACGCGATCGCGACCTTTTTCTAGACCGAGCGTTCATGCTCCCGGCGTTCGCACGGACGCCTCGTACCATGTCTCGGATGTCGCTCCGTCCCAAACCCGCCCTTTTTCTCGTCGCGTGCGCGTTGTCGGTCGCCCTGTCCGCTGCGTTTTCCGGCGCGGCGTTCGCGCGCGGACCAACGGGGTTGACCCTGGCGGCCTCTGCCACGAGCGTGACGTTCGGCGGATCCGTCGCGCTTACCGTGGCGGTTGCGCCGCCGGCCGCCGGGGTCGCGGTGAGCATCCTCGACGCCGCCGGTTCGATCCTGGCTTCCGGAACGACGCTCTCGGACGGCTCCTACACGGCAGACGTGCAGCTCGACGCGAACCTGCTCGCGCACGCATCGTCGAACGGCGTGGACAGTGCCTCCGTATCGGTAGGCGTCCGACCGATCGTGACCCTGCAGTCGAGCCCTGTTCGTCTCTTCGATGACGTGACCATCCGCGGGACGTTCAAGCCGGTGCGACAGGGGACCGGGGTGACCGTCGAGCTTCAGCACCGGGGTGACGTCGTGGCGACGAAGCGTCCGAGGATGGACGCGCGCGGACGGTTCCACGCCACGTTCCGCGTTCCGCGGGCCGGGAGCTACCGCGCTCGAGCCGTGCTCGATGCGACCGATCTGTTGCCCGGACGCGCGGCGACGGCACCTTCCGTTACACCGCTTCCCGACCTCGCTTCGGGCGCGCACGGCGTCTACGTCCGGCTCTTGGAGCGCCGGCTCGTCGAGCTGCGCTACCACCTGGTCGGTGTCGACGAGGCGTTCGACTACCGAACGGCGGACGCGGTGATGGCGTTCCGGAAGGTCCAGCGCATGGCGCGGACGACGTCCGTGGACGCTGCCGTGTGGCGGGCACTCGGATCGCCCAAGCTCTTCGTTCCGCGGAACCACGAGCACGGCTTTCATATCGAGGTCGATCAAACCCGGCAGGTGCTCGCCACCGTGCAAGACGGTGAGGTGGTGGCGATGATCCACGTGTCGACCGGGAAACCGTCGACCCCGACGCACGACGGTTCGTTCCATGTCTCGTCGAAGCTGGCCGGGTTCAGCCCGAAGGGTCTGTACTACCCCAGCTTCTTCGACGGCGAGCGGGCGATCCACGGATGGACCGACGTTCCGACGTACGCCGCCAGTCACGGATGCGTCCGGGTCCCGTATTGGATCGCGCAGTGGATCTTCGCGCTCGATCCCGTCGGCACTCCGGTCATCATCTATCACTGACCTCCCAAGCGTCCCGGGTCATTCCGTCAGGGTTTCCGTCTCCGAGCTATCAAGCAACGACCCCTTTTGTGCCGAGAACTCCCGTAGACCTCGGATCCCAGGAGGGACCATGAAGGCTGGCAAGATTTCGTATCCAGGTGTCGGCGTCGCCGTGGGCGGCGTGATCGGGTTCCTCGGCGTCATCGTGGGGTGGTTTACGTACTCGTTCCCGCTCGGGAACGGAGTCGCGACCGTCAACCTGCACGGAACGGCGGACTGGACCGGAACCGTGGCTATGGCCGCCGCGTTCGGTGCGTTCGCGTTCGGCGGCGCGTACGTGTTGACCCAAGACGCGAAGCTGCGGAAGCTCACGAGCGTGCTGATGGGTGCGTCGTCGGCGTTCCTTCTGACGTTCTCGATCTTCGGTTACACGCGCGTCAGCGATGCGGTCGGCGTACCGGCCGCCGTCTTCTCGTCGGGCGCGGGCAAGGGCATCGCCATCTCCTTCGTCGGCGGGGTCGTCGGCCTCGTTGGCTCGCTCTTGGCGTCGCGCGAATCGACCGAGCCGGTCGAAGCAGAGTCGCAGCCACAGGCCGCAGGAGTGGTCGAGGCCTAAGCGCGCTCCGATAGGCTGAGCCTCCATGTCGGAGGCTCGCGTCGGCGCACGAACGTGGTGGTCCCGCCCCGGACTCGACGTCCGGGGCGGTCGCCTGTCATTCGCCGGTCGCGACGCGGAAGCACTCGCTCGTGAGCACGGCACGCCTCTGTACGCCTACGACCTCACACGCGTCGCCGAGCAGGCACGCGCGCTGCAAGCGGCGTTCGCCGAGGCCGGTCTGGATGGGAAGGTGCGTCTGGCACTCAAGGCGCAACACGAGCCCGAGCTTCTGCGCTTCGTCCGCACGCTGGGGATGCCCGGCTCGCCCGAGAGCGTCGGCATGGACGTGTGCTCGCCGCGCGAGGTCCTGTGGGCGCTCGAGCACGGTTGGCAAGAGGCCGAGATCAGCTACACGGGCACGAACCTGTCGGAGGCGGATCTCGATGTGATCCTCGCGCATCCGGGCGTGCACCTGAACGTCGACCTGATCACGCAGATCGACCGGGTCGGTCGCCGCGCGCCGAGCCGCGCGATCGGGATCCGGGTGAACCCCCGCGGTGGCGCGGGCTTCGAGGGCGGCGGCCACACGCTCTACTCGGGACCCAGGCCGACCAAGTTCGGTGTGTTCGCCGAGCGGTTGGCCGAGGCGCTGACCGTCGCCAGGCGGCACGACCTCACGATCGACACCGTCCACTGCCACGTGGGTGACGGCTATCTGAACGAAGGTCTTCCGATCTTCGACGAAGTCATGCGCCGGGTGGCCGAGATGGTGCGGATGCTCCAGGGAGAGGGCTGTCCGATCGTCGAGGTGAACACCGGCGGTGGGCTCGGCGTCCCTCAACGTGCGGAAGACGAACCCCTCGACCTGGATCGTTGGACCGCGATCCTGGCCGAGCATCTGGGCCCGCTCGGCGTCACGGTCGGCAGCGAGCCCGGCGACTTCCTGGTGAAGGAGTGTGCGATCAACCTGGCGGAAGTGGTCACGGTGGAAGAGCGCGACGAATCACTGTTCGTCGGCCTGGACGTGGGTTGGAACGCGATGGGGGAGCGGTTCATCTATCGGACGCTGATCGACATGGTGCTCTGCCGAGCCGCCGACGCGCCGCCCGTTCGCGAGGTCACGATCAGCGGACATATCAACGAGGGCGACGACCTGTTCACGGAGGATCTTCCGTTCCCCGAGGTCGTCGAGGGCGACATCATCGCGGCGATCAACGTGGGCAGCTACAACGCGTCCATGACGTCGGAGCACTGCCTGAGGCCCGCGGCTCCGGCCGTGTTCTTCGCCGACCGGATCTGACGGATATGCTCCGCCCGATGTCTTATGGGAGATGAACGCGTGCTGATCCGCGCCGGGCGACTGCTCGACGTCGAACGCGAAGAGATCCTGACCGATCGCGTGATCGTGGTCGACGGCGACCGGATCGTTGATGTGTTGGCTGAAGCGCCGGCCGAAACGTCCTCCTTGACGATCGACCTCTCCAGGCACACGGTGCTCCCCGGGCTGATGGACATGCATGCCCACATGATCGGCGAGATGGAGACCGGTCTCGGCTATGCCTCGCTCGTGATGCGAACCGCCGCGCAGGAGGCGATGTCGGGCGTGCGGAACGCGCGCGCGACGGTCGAGGCCGGCTTCACCACCGTCCGTGACGTCGGCACGTTCCGTGCGTTCGTCGACTGTGCGCTGCGCGACGCGATCGAAGCGGGCGACGTTACCGGTCCGCGTATGATATGCGCGGGTGCGTACGTCACCGTTTCCGGCGGCGGGGGAGACGTCACCGGGTTGGCGCCTGATGTCGACGCGGTGGTGCCGATCGATTTCCGGTTCGGCGTCGCGAACTCGGTGGACGAGGTGCGTAAGCGCGTCCGCAAGATCCTGAGCGGCGGCGCCGACTTCATCAAGGTGATCGCGACCGGCGCGGTCTTGACGGAGGGCACGACTCCCGGCGCGCCCGAGTTCACCGAGAACGAGATCCGAGCGGCGGTCGAGGAGGCGGCCCTCTACGGCACACATGTTGCGGCCCACGCGCACGGCGCCGAGGGGATCAAGCGCGCGGTTCGCGCCGGCGTCCGCTCCATCGAGCACGGCTCGCTGATGGACGACGAAGCGATCGAGCTGATGGCCTCCCACGGTACCTACCTGGTCGCCGACATCTATGACGGGGATTGGATCGCCGAGGAAGGCGCTCGGGGTGGATGGTCGGCCGACGTGATGCGCAAGAACGACGAGACGACGGACGCACAACGCGAAGGCTTCACGAAGTCGGTGAAAGCCGGTGTCAGGATCGCCTACGGCACCGACTCCGGGGTCTACCCGCACGCGTGGGTCGGGAAGCAGTTCGCCTACATGGTGCGGTTCGGGATGACGCCGATGCAGGCCATCCGCAGCGCGACGGTCGTCGCCGCAGAGCTCATGGGGTGGGAAGCCCGGGTGGGCTCGATCGCCGCCGGGAAGCTGGCGGACCTGGTCGCGGTCGCGGGCGACCCGCTCGAAGACATCTTGGTTCTGGAAAACGTCGCGTTCGTGATGAAAGGCGGCGCTGTCGTGAAGGCGCCGGCCGAGGGATCGACCAAGGGATCGAAATGAAGGAGCGAAACGGATGACCAAGCTCACCGCGGAAGAGATCGTCGAACTGTCCAAGAGGTACACGCTCTACGACTGGCAGGCGCAGTCCAAGGCCATGCCGGTCGCGGTCGATCGCTCGGAAGGGATCTACTTCTGGGACGTCGACGGCAAGCGCTACATCGACTTCAACAGCCAGCTCATGGGCGTCAACATCGGTCACGGAGACCGACGCGTCACGGACGCGATGCATCGCCAGGCCGAGCGTCTGGCGTACATCTCGCCGTTCATGGCGTATGAGGAGCGTGCGCTGCTCGGGCAGAAGATGGCCGAGATCCTCCCCGGCGACATCGAGAAGTCCTTCTACACGCTCGGAGGCGCCGAGGCGAACGAGAACGCGATCAAGATCGCGCGGATGTTCACGGGCCGGCACAAGATCATGGCGCGATACCGCTCGTATCACGGGGCCACCAGCGGCGCGATGACGCTCACCGGCGACCCCCGTCGGTGGGCGAACGAGCCGGCCATGTCCGGCGTCGTGCACGTCCTCGATCCCTACCACGGTCCGCAGCGGCCGGTGGATGACGCGGAGACGGCGCTCGCGACGCTTGAGGAGACGATTCAGCTCGAGGGTCCCGGCACGATCGCGGCGTTCTTCCTGGAGACCGTCACCGGTACGAACGGAATCCTGATCCCGCCCGACGGCTACCTACAGGGTGTTCGCGAGCTCTGCACGAAGTACGGGATCCTCATGGTGAGCGACGAGATCATGTGCGGGTTCGGCCGGACCGGGCAGTGGTTCGCGGTGAACCACTGGGACGTCGTCCCCGACATCATCACGTGCGCCAAGGGCCTCACGTCGTCGTACGCCCCGTTGGGCGCTCTGGGCATGCGGCCGGAGATCGCCGCGCATTTCGACAACAACGTGTTCTACGGAGGCCTGACCTACAACACGCATCCGGTCTCGGTGGCCGCCGCGCTCGCCACGATCAGCGTCTACGAAGAAGACGGCTTGATGGAGCACACCCGGAAGATGGGCGACGTGATGGCGCGCCACCATCAGGAGCTGAAGGACAAGCATCCGTCCGTGGGTGCGGCGCGCAACATCGGGTTGTTCGGCGCGCTCGACCTGGTGAAGAACCGCGAGACCATGGAGCCGATGTCGCCGTTCAACGTGACGAACGAGGTCATGGCGAGCATCAATCGGTTCCTGCTCGACCACGGCCTCTACACGATGATCCATTGGTGGACCCTGATGACGAACCCACCGCTGCCGATCACCGAGGAGCAGATGACGGAGGGGTTCGAGATCATCGACCGCGCGCTCGAGATCGCCGACGCAGCCGTCGAGGGATGAACGCCACGACGAGCGAGCGGGTCGGGTTCATCGGGCTCGGCATCATGGGCAAGCCCATGGCTCGGCATCTGCTGGACGCGGGGTTCCCGTTGACCGTGCATTCGCGGAGTGCGGGTTCCG
>JAYUAK010000332.1:0-3680 GCA_043741335.1 Actinomycetota bacterium | reverse complement strand
TCGAGTCCGTCGGCGTGACGGTGACCTGGTTCCCGTTCACCGTGACGAGCAGGAAGTGGAAGACGTTCGCTGCGGAGGCCGGCTTCGGCGCCCGGCACGACGAGTTGGAGCCGATCGCGTAGGCGTCGAACGCGCTGCACGTGCTGACGCCGCCGAGCGCGGCACCGCCCCCGCCGGTGACGTAGCTCACCATCGGCGTACCGGCGATCTGCGGGTAGTTGCGCTCGTAGTGATGAGCGTGCCCGTTGAACACGACCCCGACGCCGTTATTCGCGAGGATGCCCTCGAGCCCGCTCGAGCCGCCGAGGTAGGTGTCGGAGCCCTGGCTGGCGCTGTCGGAGTGGAGCGGGTAGTGGAAGAACGCGAACTTGAGCGCGCCGGAGTGGGCGGCGAGGTCGGCCTGCAGCCACTGGAGCTCGGCGCCGCACGGCCCGCACCCGGCGACCGGGCCGTTCCAGTGCGCAAGGAAGTCGCCCTGGTAGCCGCCCTGGGAATCGGCCCACGCAGCCTCCAGCACGTAGAAGCGCGCCGATCCCCAGTTGAAGGCGTACCACGAGCTCGGGTAGCTGTGCGCGCCCGACAGCGTCGGGATGCAACAGTACGACTCCTGGCGGTAGCGCCCGCCCGAAACCTGCGCGGCCGTCGGCGCGGGGAAGTTCTGCAGGTACGGCAGGTTCGTGCTGAAGCCGTGGTTGCCTTCGGCGGCGAAGAACGGGCGACTCCCGATCGCGGGGAGATACCCGGGCTGGAACACGTTGCCCTGGGTGAGGTCGCCGTACTCGGTCTCGGTGCCGGAGTTGTAGACGTTGTCGCCCGTGGTGACGACGAAGCTCGCCGGGCTCGCGCCGATCCGGCTGATCACGTTCGCCTCGTCGGCGGTTCCCGCGCCCCAGTCGCCGAGGACCGCGAACGAGAACGACGTGCCCGGAGCAGCCGCCGTCTTCACCTGCAGTGACGGATCCGCGCCGAGAAGGTCGGTGCCACCGAGCTGCACCCGGTAGCAGTACGTGCCGGGGCTCGGGAACGCGAGCACTGCGGTCCACTGGTACTCGCTCGTCGAACCGACCGTGATCGACGCCCGGGTTGCGGCCACGGAGGTCGACGGTGTGCACTGGCTGCCGCTGACCACGCCCCACGTTGCTGTGCCCGCGCTCTGTGAGCGATCAGTCGCCCAGCTGACGGTGGCCGAGCTGGCGACCACTTCGTTCGTGTACGGGGCGCGGCGCAGCGCCGACGTATACCCCAAGGCTGAGACCGAGGGCCACGCGATCGCGACCGCCGCCGCCACTGCGAGCAAGATAGCGCCGGTGCGCCAGGCCCGCCCGAACCGACCACGTCGTGCCCACGATCTCGATCTCCTCACGGCTCCCCCCCCTCCCCCGTGCGTCCATCGCAGATCGTACATACCGCTCCGGCGCGCGCGGCTACGACTTCGGCGAAACCGACCGGTGCGCGCCGCTGAGCTGCGCGAAGGCCGCCTTGTAGAGCCCCCAGCCCTTCTTCTGCCTGGCATGCCAGGTGACGCGCGACCAGTCGTTCCAGAGGTAGCGGCTGACGGGCGTCATCAGCGTGCCGTCGGCCGTCGCCACGTTGACGCCGATCGAGCCGACGCGCTGCCAGCCGATCGTGCCGTCCGCATAGGGGACGTAGACGATGTGGTGCGACGGATCGCCGAACGTCAGGTAGCTCCAGGGCACGCGGATCTCCATCACGCTGCCGGAGGCGTCGATCAGGTGGCGGTCGTCGAACGTCTTGCTGGTTGGATCGGTCGAGCCCCACGAGAGCTGTGCGAGGCTCGAAAGCTCGGCGGGGTAGTGCGTTTGCTTGACCTGTTCCCCCGGCTTGATCAGCTCCGGGCGGGGGATCACGTAGGGGTGGTTCTGGATCTGACGCGGAGCGACCCAGGAACCGCTGTCGACCTCGAGATCGAGTGGGCGAAACTGCACCTCGTTGCGGTCGTGCGCGACACCGAAGTAGAACGGGATCGGATCGGTCCAAGCCGCCTCTGACAGCCGCGCGGTCCGCCCGGGTCCTACCTCGATCGCGACCTCCGCCTTGGGATCGACACCGAGCTGGCCCGGCAGGCCGCGGTTGCCCTCGGGCCGCACGTCGAACCCGATCGTGAACCGCGCCCGCGATTTCTGCTCCGCCGGAGAGACATGCAGCAGAAGCGTCAGATACTCCTCGTCGTTCGTCGCGCGAACCTCACGGACGGGCCCATCCTTCGACGTCGCGAGAACGGTCGAGTGCACGCGCCCCCAGTCGTCGTCCTTGCCGTCCACGACGATGCCGCTGTTCGGCTTCTTGCCCGGCTCGAGCGCGAGCATGCCGAAGTGCTCCTCGTTCGTCAGCGGGTTGCGCCAGAGCTCGCGGTGCTGCTCGTAAAGCACGGTGTTCCAGGTCAACTTGAACCACTCGTCCTGCCACTCGAAGATGAGCCCTCCCGCGAAGCCCTCGTCGTGGATGTCACGGAGCATGTCGATGTTGTGCGCCGCCGCCTCGGCCTCGGACTGCCCGCCCTGGTTGCGCCCGAGCGGCGCGTTATGCGCCTTGCCGATGCTCGTCGGCTGGCCGAACTCGGTGACCATCACCGCCTGGCCTTTGTGATGCGCACGCAGCTCGTGGAGATAGCCCGCGTAGGGGTCGAGCTTGCCGTCGCGCGGCCGCCGGTAGCGCTGGTAGCTCGTTTGGCGACGCAGGAAGTCGGGGTAGTACGGGTAGACGTGGTAGCTCGCGAAGAACCCTCCCGGCCAGCGCGGCGTCGCACGCACGTGCATCGCGTCCACGGTGGCGTAGTCCTCGAGCGCGCGCGGCTCCTGCGGGTGCTTGAGCGGGTCGTCGGTGATCCAGTTCGTGAACGTGATCGGCCGGCTATAGCCGCGCTTCGCCTCGAGCTCCGCCGTGTGGTCGAGCATCGAGGCGATCCAGCTCTCGGTCGGCGAGGCCCGCGGCGTCACGGTGATGTACCTGCCGCTGTAGACCGGCAGCAGGTGGTTCACGCGGTCGGTGTCGTGAACGACCTGCGGGTCCCACTCGATACCGATCGACCAGCCCATCAGCCACGGTGAGATGTCCGAGCGGAAGCGCCCGCTGGCATGCCCGAATGCGGGCTTGATTTCGGCGTCGCCGTGCACCACCGCGACGGCGTCCTCGATCTCCTTGCGCATCAGCGCGATCGTCGTCGGGTCGTAGAGGTCGTAGTGCCCGTTGTGGTGCGCGGCACGGTCGTCGCTGTTGACGCGCGAGGCGTAGAGCTTGCTGTCCAAGACCCGGTCCTCGGGGATCCAGACGCCGTGGATCACGTAGAGCGGGCGGTCCGGGTGCGTCAGGTCGTACGCGCGCAGCGCCTCGTAGAAGTCGGGTCGCAGGATCGTGTAGACGCGGATCACGCGCACGCCGACCTCGCCCATCTGCTTGAACCACGTGTCGTAGTCCTTGCGGACGACGGCAACCGCGCCGGGCTCGTTGCCGGGCACCGTCGAGCCGAGGTTCACGCCAGACCAGAAGCGCGTGACGAACGAGCCCTTGTAGGCGACGCCGATGTCGTTTCCGACGACCTTGGCGGACACCTTGAGGCCCGATTGGACGATCGGCGGTGGACCCGTCTCCCGCGTCACGGCCGAGCCGAGGCTCATCACGACCAGAGCGATCGCGATGATCAACCCGAGCAGGCTGAAGCT
>JAYUAK010000331.1:0-3704 GCA_043741335.1 Actinomycetota bacterium | reverse complement strand
ACGGCGCAACCGGTCCACGGCGCGATCCAGATCCAACATCGGCGGACCGTCGTTCGCCAGGCGCGGGGAGAGGAACGCGGGCATGTCCGGGTCGGCGAGGCCCCGCGCGCGGAGGATCTGGGCCACGAGGCTCGGGATACCATCGGGTGCATCCCCACCCACTGCCTGCGGAATGATCCAACGACGCTGCGGAGCGAGGCTCATGACCTCTAAGTATCGGCCATGGGCGTGCGTCCTGGCCGTCGTGATGGCCGCGTGCGCGCCCCAGACGGTCGTCCCGAGCGCCACCCCGACCGTTGCGGCCACCGCCACGCCGTCGCCGACCCCCGGCCTGGCGGCACCGGTGGCAACGACCGCCGTCGGCATGAGGCATCGGTGGCAGTTGGTACCCGACGGGTTCGTTCCGATCACCCCGGAGAGCGCGCCGAATCAAGTGGGCGTCCAGTTCGTTGGAGATCCGCGCGCCGGTCGGCCCACCGCGCGCCTTCGACCGGGCGGCCGCGAGACCCCGCTCGTCGGTCCGACGACCGGACCCAACTTCTTTGGTGCGGTCATCGACCTGAACGGCCTCGCACCGGGCAGCTACTCGGTCGAGATCGTCGAACACCTCGCCGGCGGGAGCGAGGCCGTGGTCGGAACGACTGACTTCCTTCTATCGCAGCCGGAGTACGTCGTCTGGACGCTCGACTTCGAGGGCGATGCCTCGGGTGATGCCGAGCTCGCGAACACCGCGGCCATCGCCGACGGGCTGAAGATCCCGATGGCAGTCTTCTGGAACCCGCGCGTCTGGACCACGGGTCAGGTGTCGGCCGAGCGCCAGGCCGCGATGCTGAAGTGGACGATGGAGCGTCAGGCGAAGGGCGACGAGGTCGCGCTCCATCTGCACATGTGGACGGACTACGTTCGCGCCGCCGGGCTCGCGCCGAAGATCGCGCCGAGCTGGGCGGGTCGCAGCGACGGCTACGACGTACCGATCACGGCCTATGACGATGCCCAGCAGCAGGTGCTCGTCAAGTACGGGGTCAAGCTCATGCTCGATCACGGCTTCGCCAAGCCGACCTCGTTCCGCGCGGGCGGGGACATGGCTGACGCGGCGACGCTGCGCGCGGCCGCATCGGCGGGCTTTGACCTCGACTGCACCGCGGTCGCGAAGGACTACCCGTCCATCGGACGCATCCCCTACCCCTGGGACCTCCCGGTCGGCGCCCAGCCCTACTACCCGAATCCGAACAACGCGAATGTCCCAGGTAGCTTGCCGCTCCTCGAGGCGCCAACGATCGGCGGCAACACGTACGCATTCACCGTCAACACCATCCAACCACAGATCCGCGCGAACCTCGCGCTCTTCGCACCGGCCGGGAAGATCGCAACGGAGCGGAAGACGATCACCGCGGTCAGCCACCCCGGCACCATCGTGCCGGCCGAGCGCGCAGCGATCGAGGCGCTCCTCGGGGCATTCGACGCGCTTCGCTACGACAAGGACGCGGGCCCGGTGCGGTTCGTCACAACGGCGCAGCTCGCCAGGGCCTACCGCTAGTGCGTGCTTTGAGGTCCGCCTGGCCGGTGGCCGCCGCGCTGGTGTTGAGCCTGTGGGTCGCGCCGGCCTGCGGCTCGGTCACGATCGACTACGTCGACTTCGTGAAATGGAACGGCATCGACTACTGGAGCTCCTATTCGATGGTGGGGAGAGCGATCACCGACGCCGACCTCGGCCCCGAGCTCTTCCGAGTGAAGCAAACACTCGTGACGGCGAAGCGCGGGATGGATTACCGCGCCCAGGACGGCGACGCGGGGTTCGTTCCGACCGGGGAACCCGTGTACGCGGTGCGCGGCTATGCCATGACCTTCCGCGTCGCCGCCCGGCACGACGGCCGGCTCGCACTGTACGAGGCGCGCATCAATCCCGCGGCCAAGCTGGGCCGCGACCTCCTCGACATCGAGGGCAAAGTGGACGCCATCGCCATCCTCGACCAGAAGCGGCGGACGACCGTCATCGGCCGCATCACGGAGCCGTCGCGCGTCAACGCCCTGGTCGGTCTGGTACTCGATGCACCGGTGCACGGACCGGCTGCGGTGGCGTCGGAAGCGCCCGGATCCCGCGATGACCGCGGCCTCCCGCCGGCGCCCGTGTCCGCGACGGTGTCGTTCGAGCTGCACGACGGGACTGCCGTCGTGCGCGGCTATGAACTCTCCACGGGTAGGCTCGGCGGGGACGTCGCGGTCGCAGGCGCGTTCCGAGAGGCGATCAGCGTGCTCCTCGCGAACGCCCCGACGCCTACGCCCGCGCCTGCGACCGTGAGCCTCTCGCGCCGCTACGACCTCGCGCGGGCGCAGAGCGTGATGATCAAGCGGCCGGACCGGACCGGTGCGCAGCCGGTACTGATCGTGGCGGAGTGGTCATCTGCGCTCGACGCGGAGATGCCGGCCCTGCGCGCCGCCGACCCCTCGAGGTACGGCGACATCCTCGTGATCTTCTCATTCCCCGACCATTACGTCTCGCTGGCCTACGACCGGACGACGGGCATGGTCCGCGTCGCGGTGCCCGACGACGAGCTCGCTGTCAGGGCGACCGACGCATTCAAGACGCTTCTCGACCGCTAGCCCCGGACCCGGGCACTGCACGCGGCAGCGTTCTGGCTGCCTCGACGCACCCACGGGTGCAGCAATGATCGATTCGCACCGAGCACGAAGAGCGGGTCGCCGCGAAGAAGCAGCGCGAGACGGCCGACGACGACATGGAGGATCTACCGAGCGAGGAGAAGCGGCGCGACGAGGCCGAGATCGACGACGGGCGCTAGGCCGCCGCGCCGGCTCCGGTGCGGCCGCCGCGGTGACGGATGCGGTCCTCGACCTCCTGCCAGAGCGAGACGATCTGGCTCGCGTTGAAGATCGATGAGTACGTCCCGGAGATGATGCCGACGATCAGGGCGAGGGCGAACGTCCGCATCGAGTAGCCCCCGAACAGGTACAGCGCGAGCAGCGTCAGGACGACCGTGAGCGAGGTGATGACGCTCCGCGCCAACGTCTGCATGATCGAGAAGTTGATGACCGGGTTGAGGGCCTCGCCGCGGTTGAGGTGCAGGTTCTCGCGAATCCGGTCGAACACGACGATGGTGTCGTGGACCGAGAAGCCGATGATCGTGAGGACGGCGGTGACGAAGAGGCTGTCCACCTCGACGTTGAGGAAGAAGCCCAGGATCGCGAAGAGGCCGAGGACGAGCAGCGCGTCATGTAGCAGCGCGATGATCGCCGCGATCCCATAGCGGAATGCCGACCAGCCGAACTCCTTGAACGCGAACGCGATGAGCAGGACGATGAGGATGGACGCCGCGATGATCGACCGGATCGCGTTCGTGACGAGCTCGGCGCTGAACGACGGGCTCACCGAGGAGGCGTTGTCATCGATGAACGACGGGTATTTCTGCTTCAGGGTCTGATCGGTCTTGGTGATCTCGTCGGTCGACAGGGTCAGTGTGCGGACCTCCATCCGACCACCCTCGGCACCCTGGATGACGGCCTCGACATGCCCGAGCGAGGCGAACACGTCGTGCAGTTCGGTCGCCGCAGGCGGGGTGCCGAACCGGAGGTCCAACAAGGTGCCGCCCTTGAACTCGATGCCGAGCTTCAGGCCGCCGATCGCGAGAAAGAACACCCCAGGCACGATGAGGATCGCCGAGAGCGCGAAGTACCAGAACTTGCGTTCG
>JAYUAK010000330.1:0-8609 GCA_043741335.1 Actinomycetota bacterium | reverse complement strand
AGCGAGCGAGCGGACCGTTGCGACCTTCGGGTCGCAGATCGGCGTCGGGTTCCCAGCCCGCGTCACGGATGCCACGCATCACGCGCTCCGCGATACCGACCGCGCGTCGCACATCGTCCGGCCCCTCGCCCTCGTAGACGAACATCACGTCGAGATCCGAGGCGACGTTCAGCTCGCGCGCTCCCAGCTTTCCCATGCCGATCACCGCGAATGGGAGGTCGGGTCCGGCGGCCTCAACCGCCTCACGAACGACTCGGTCCGCGACGTCGGCGAGTGCGGCACCGACCTCTCGGGGCTGAAGCTCGCGCGACGCGTATCGGCCAACGGCCGCGACCAGCCCCGCCTGCGCGTCGACCACACGGCCCCGGTCGTCGAGTGCCGTCAACCGCTCGGGAGCCGCAACCAACAGATCGGTGGCGAACGCGCTCGCCGAAGCCACATGCGCCAACCGTTGCGCGGCGGCGGGGTCCGCGGCGAGTGCATCCGCAGGCCCGTGCCGATCCCCGACCGCGTCCGCGATGCGCTCCAATCGGATCAGCGCCTGATCCGGGTTCGAGGCCAGAGCGAGCGCCGGCACCATCACCGGGAACACATGCGCAAGCACCTTGCCCATACGTGTCGAGGGATCCACCAGCCGCTGCAGCACCTCGAAGGATCGCGCGGTCGAAGCGAAGCCGAGACCTGCGAGCAGCTCTTCGGTCGCAGGCCGATCCACGCCCGGGCTCGGCGCCACCGGACCCGCGAACGCCTCCAAGAGCGGCCGGTAGAACAACCGCTCGTGGATCCCGCGCACGAGCTCGGTCTGCCGTTCATACGCGTCCCGCAACGCGTCGGCGTCGGCCAAGCTCAACGAACGCGCGATCGTGGTTCGCGCGCGCGGATCGGCCGGCAGGTCGTGCGTCTGCAGATCGCGAACGATCTGCAGACGGTGTTCGAGGCGGCGCAGGAACCGATACGCGTCGGCGAGCGCATCGGCGTCGGCTTGGGCCACGTAGCCCTCCTCGGCGAGTGTCGAAAGCGCCCGCAGGGTGTTCGGTTCGCGCAAGCGTGCGTCGCGTCGACCATGGACGATCTGCAACAACTGCACCGCGAACTCCACGTCGCGGATACCGCCGCGGCCGCGCTTCACCTCGGTCAGCTCCTTGCCGCGCTGTCGGATGTATTCCTCCAGACGAACCTTGGTACGACGGACGTCGTCGATCGCACGGGGCGCAAGCTCGATCGGATAGACGAACGGCATCACGCCCTCCACGAACGCCGACCCGATCCACGGATCGCCGGCGACGGGTCGCGCCTTGATCATGGCCTGGCGCTCCCACGTCGCCGACTGATCGTCGTAGTACTCGAGCGTCGCCTCCAGGCTGCGCGACAGAACGCCGCCACTCCCCCCCGGACGAAGCGTCGGGTCGACACGGAGCGCGATGCCCTCCGCGGTAGGCTCGGCGAGCAGCCGGATCAGATCGGCCGCAGCGCGTTCGGCCTCATCCTGCGGCCTCGCACCGGTGTCGGCGTGCACGAAGATCAGGTCGACGTCGCTCGCATAGTTGAGCTCCGAGCCGCCGAGCTTGCCGAGTCCGATCACCGCGATCCGCGTCCGCTCGGCGACCATCCGGCAGGCCGCCTCCAGGCACGCCTCGGCGACCCGCGAGATCTCGGCGACCACGTCTTCGAGCTCGGCGTCATCCAAGTCGCGCGCGGCAACGCGGAGCATGGCGCGGCGACGGAACATGCGCAGCCCATCCTGCTTGCTCCACCGCGAGATGTCGGTGCTGAGCTCCGCGTCGAGCTCGGGGCGCGACCGAGGTCCGACGTCGGCGAGCGTCGCGACCTCGTCGGGGTGTCGGACCAAGAAGTCGGCCGCCGCGGTCGAGAACCCTAAGAGCCGGACGGCAACGGGCAGCACCTCCGGTCGAGCGAGCTGCTCTCGGGCGACGGGATCCTCGCCGACTCGCGAGATGGCGATGAGTGCCAGATCAGGATCGGGGGCCTCCGCGAGCGTTCGACCGAGGACTTCCGGAGTCATTTCCAGCACGGTGCCACGGTAGCCGGTCGCCGGGGTCCAAAGGCCGAAAAGCACGCCGAAGCGCGCCCCACTCCCTCAGTCGTCTTCCTCAGGCGTCGAGGATGGCGTCCGCCTCGACCTCGACCTTCCAACGTGGATCTAGGAGCGCGGCGACGACGACCATCGTGCTCGCCGGACGGAGATCGGCGAAGACGTCACCGTGAGCGCGACCGGCCTCCTGCCAATCGGCGGCATCGACCAGGAACGTCCGGGTGCGAACCACGTGCTCCGGTCCTGCTCCCGCCGCGCGGAGCGCATCGAGCACGATCTCGAGGCAGCGCTTCGTCTGTCCGTAGGCGTCGGCAGGTGGCTCTCCGCCGTCGGGCATGACCGGCGCCGTCCCCGCGACCGCGACATGATGGCCGGCCACGGTCGCCCTGGAGAACCCGATCACCGGCTCGAACGGCGACCCGCTGCTGATCGTGCGTCGTTGCACGCCCGAACCGTAGCAGCGCAGATGTAACCGCAGCGTAACCCCGCGCCTCGGAGCCACGGCTACCCTCGACACATGGCTCTTTCCGCCGAGGCCGACTACGTCCTGCGTACGATCGAAGAGCACGGCATCCGGTTCATCCGTCTGTGGTTCACCGACGTCTTGGGATTCCTGAAGTCGTTCACGATCACCTCGCAGGAACTGGAAGGTGCCCTCGCCGAGGGCATGGGGTTCGACGGCTCGTCGATCGAAGGGTTCAGCCGGATCCAGGAGTCGGACATGATCGCCATCCCCGACCCGTCGACGTTCCAGGTGATCCCGTGGAAGACCGAACAGGCGGTCGCGCGGATGTTCTGCGACGTCTACGACCCCGATGGGACGCCGTTCGACGGCGATCCGCGCGGCGTGTTGAAGCGACAGCTGCAGCGAGCGGCCGACCTCGGCTTCACGTTCTACGTCGGACCGGAGCTCGAGTTCTTCTATTTCAAGAGCGTCGACGATCCGACGCCGCTCGATCAGGGCGGGTACTTCGACGAGACGCCGCTCGACGCCGCGACCGACTACCGCAAGCGCACGGTCCTGTACCTGGAGTCGATGGGCATCCCGGTGAAATACGTCCACCACGAGGTCGCGCCCTCGCAACACGAGATCGACCTGCGTTACAGCGACGCGCTCACCATGGCGGACAACGTGATGGCGTACCGCCTGACGGTGAAGGAGGTCGCACAGGAGTTCGGGATCTACGCGACGTTCATGCCCAAACCGATCGCCGGCATCAACGGCAGCGGGATGCACACGCACCAGTCGTTGTTCGAGGGCGACCGCAACGCGTTCTTCGACGCGACCGACGAGTACCACCTGTCGAAGACCGCGAAGGCCTACATCGCCGGGATCCTGCGTCACGCGCCGGAGATCACGCTCGTCACGAACCAATGGGTGAACTCGTACAAACGCCTGATCCCCGGGTTCGAAGCACCTGTGTATGTCTGCTGGGCACGGCGCAACCGTTCCGCGTTGGTGCGCATCCCCCTGTCCAAGCCCGGCAAGGAGGCCGCCACGCGGATCGAGTACCGCTCTCCGGATCCGGCCTGCAACCCGTACCTGGCGTTCTCCACCATGCTCGCGGCCGGACTCGCCGGCGTCGAAGGCGAGTACGAGCTACCTCCCGAGGCATCGAACAACATCTACGAGATGACCGATCACGAACGTGATGTGGCCGGTATCCGGTCCCTTCCCGAGGACCTGCACGAAGCGATCCGCCTGGCCGCCGACTCCGAGGTGCTGCGTCAAGCGCTCGGCGAGCACGTGCACGAGTTCCTGATCCGCAACAAGCGCCAGGAATGGGACGGGTACAAGGCGTACGTGACGCCCTACGAGATGCGGCGATACCTCCCGATCCTGTAGCCCGCGAACGCGGAGCGCCGCAAACCCGAGCCATACGGCTTCCAGCATAGGCCATTCGACCTAGGAAGGCTTTGACAAACACGAGCCGGAAGGTGAGAGTACCCCGTCTGTTACTGTCGGTCACCTGAGGTGGACGACCCCCCGATAGAAGGAGTTTCGAGATGGCCAACCCCTTTCACCGCCAGCGGATAGCCCTGTCGGTCGCGGCAGTCATCCTGGTTTCAGGTCTGCTCGCCGGCACCGCGCTCGCGACCAGCGGCGGCAAGTTCTACATCCCCACGATCAGCCCTACCTCCGGCGCGGCAGGACAGTCTCTGACGTACACCTTCACGGTCCAGAACAGCCCGAACAGCGGTCAGTCCTTCGGCTCGGCGAACCTCACGATCCCTAGCGGCTGGGGCGCCGTCACCCTCGGAACGATCAAGACCCTGCTTGCCGGCGGGGGCACCGGGACGAAGGTGTGGCAGATGAGCCAGACCGTCAGCTCGACGTGCCTGGCTGGGACGATCTGCCTGCGCAGCCCGGGACCGAGCAACGTGAGCAGCCTCTCACCCGGTCAGGCCGTGCAGTTCACGTTCTCGAGCACGAACCCGAGCGTGAACGTCTGTGCGACAACCGGCTACACCTTCAAGACGCGGGTGAAGCAGTCGAACGACTTCCTCGGCACCAACAACGACTTCTCCCTGGCGAGCGGCGCCTCCGACCCCGTCGTGACGGTCGCCGGAGCCTGCGCAGCCCCGACGGTAACCACACAACCCACCAGCCAGAGCGTGATCGACGGTGACCCCGCCACCTTCCTCGCGGCGGCCTCCGGTATCCCCACCCCGACGGTCCAGTGGCAGGTTTCGACCGACGCAGGCGTCACCTGGACCCCTATCGCCGGCGCGACCAGCACGACCTTGTCGTTCACCGCCCACGTCTCGGACCAAGGTCAGTACCGGACGGTGTTCACCAGTATCGCCGGCACGGCGTCGTCCAACACCGCAGCGCTCAGCGTGGCTCCGTACGGCGCCGCGGCGATCATGTCGTTGAAGACGCAGCCGAGCGACACCCTCGTCAACACGACCATGACGCCAGCCGTCGAGGTGTTGGTCACCGACAACACCGCCAGCCATCACCCCGTCCCAGGCGTGGCCGTCAGCCTGGCCATCGGCGCCAACCCCTGCGGCACGAACGCGGGCTGCAACCTTTCCGGGGGCAGCGCTACGACGGATGCGAACGGCATCGCGACGTTCGCCCTTTCGTTCGACACGAGCGGCTCCAACTACTCGCTGGTGGCATCCGCCACTGGGCTCTCTGACGTCACGAGCAACCTGTTCGACGTCACGAGCGCCGTGGACACCGTCTGCACGAACGGGATCTGCACGGCGACCGCCACGTCCGGCGGAAGCAAGGTCACGGTGGTGTCGAACGCCGGCACCACTCCGCTGAAGATCATCTTCGAGCCGACGGCCCTCAACTGCGGAAGCCCCGTGTTCAACGGCCAGACGGTGACCATCGATCCGCCGGTCGGCGCGACGGGGTCGGTCCAGGTGTCGTTGGATGACCTGGTCACCGGCACCCCAACGGGCCCGTACCCGATCTGTAAGACGGTGGAGGTCGGAACGACGATCACCACCGAACTCGCCCCGTTCTGCAGTGACATCGCCCCTCAAGGCTTGGACCTCGGCGGGACGAAGCCCTGCATCGTTAAGCAGACGACCTCGGCGGTGTCCTCGACCCAGTTCCACTTGATCTCGGACCTGCTCATCACTCCGACGGATCCAAGTCTGATCGGGCATCGATAGCCACGTCGCTCGAACGAAGGGGCCGCCCGGCAGCGCCGGGCGGCCCCTTCCGTTCGCAAGATGAACGTCAGGCCGGGGCGCGAGCCGGCACGGGGACGTTCGGAACGGCGATGATCCCCAGCCGTGAGAAGAGCGAGTCGCGTTCCAGCCTCATCTCTTCCTCCGCACGGCCGTCGGTCAGGCCGAACCGGAGCAGCGTCTCGAGCGTGAACGCCACCTCGTGGAGGGCGCCGGCCTCGCGACCGGCATCGACGCTTAGACGGAAGCGCTCCTGGGCCTCGGCGACTCGACCTGCCTGGAGCATCGCGTATCCGCGCAACCGGAGGAGCGCAGGCACGAAGGCACCGAGGGGCTGCTGGGCGAGCGCCCGCTCCGCGAGCTCCCCGGCGTCCTCGGCCCGGCCCTGCAGCACCATCAGCTCCGCGGAGAGTGCCATCACTTCCGCGATCCTCGAGGCGTCGCCGATCCGCTGACTCTCGTCCCGCACCTGTTCGAGGATCGTCGCGGCCTCGTCCAGCCGCCCGCTGCGGGCCGCGGCCGTGCCGAGCAGCGTGGAGACGAACGCCGCCGTCGCGCGGTCGCCCGCGGCCCGGAAGACGCGCAGCGCGTCCCGAAGCTCGACCTCCGCCTCGGCCAGCCATCCTTGGTACACGAGAATCTCCGCGAGATTGGCGCTCGCACGAGCGGCCTCCACGCGGTCGCCGATCCGAAGCAGGATCTCTCGTGCCCGCTGGTACCAGGCCCGTGCCTCGTTCCAGCGACCCTCGAAGTACGCGATCCCCCCGAGGTTGTTGAGCAGTCGCCCCTGGCCTAACTGATCGTCGAGCTCCTCGTACAGCTCGAGTGCCCGGGGGGAGTTCACCGCCTCCCCAGGACGTCCCAGGAAGAGGTACACCAGGTCAAGCTGCGCCAGGCCGTTGGCGACCGCAAGGAGCTCTCCCGACTGCTCGCCCTCCTCGATCGCGGTTCGGGACCACCGGACGGCTTCGTCGGCACGGCCTTGGATCCACCGGACCGAACCGTAGAACGACGCGTACTTCGCCCGGAGACGGGCCGCCTCCTCGCCGGGCACCTCCTTCAGTCTGTTCCGGCCCCGGGTCAGCCGCTGAAGCGCCCGCGTCAACCGCGCTTCCGACACGGAAACACTTGCCTCCTTGTACAGGAAGCCCGCCGCCGCGAGCCGGTCCGCCGCTACGAAGCGGCGAGCCAGCCGGTAGGCGGCTTCCGCCTCGCCGAATTCCCCCAGGCGCTCCCGCACCTCACCGAGCGCTCCTGCCACCTCGGCCGCCACGGCAGGGTCGACGTCGGCCAGCCGCCGAGCCGCTTCGAGGGCCTGGAGGTAGAAGTCCCGCGCCTCCACGTTCGCGTAGAGCGCTGAGGCACGATCCCCCGCGATCCGCGCGTAGCGCCACGCCTTGTCCGCCTCGTTCGAATGCAGGAAGTGGAAGGCCAAGAGCTCCGCGAAGTCGTCGGCGTCCCCTCCCGCCTCTGCCTCGATCGCCGCGCCGACGCGCGCGTGCAGCTCCCGGCGGCGACGGAACGGCAGGCTCTCGTAGGCCACGTCGCGGACGAGCCCGTTGCGGAACCGGAACCCCCCACGGTCATCCGGTTCGAGGAGCCCTTCGAACGCCCTCGAGGTTGCGAGGTCGAGCTCGACACCCTCTTCCTCGAGGAGCTGGCCCGCGAGGTGCTCGTCGAAGCTCATGCCGAGCACGGACAGATACCGCAGACGCGCCCGGTCCCTCGACGGCAGCCGGTCGATCTGGGCCATGACCAAGCCCTCGACCGAGCCGGGAAGCTCGTCGATCGAGCCGCCGGAGTCGATCACGGCGTAGAGCATCGATTTCAGGAACCGCGGGCTCCCTCCGGAGCGGCGGACGAGCGCCTCGACGGCCTGCGGGGAGAGCGGATGCTCCTCCGTCGCTTCATGGATCAGCGCGACGGACTCTTCTGGTGACAGGGCTCCGAGCGTCAAGCGGATCTCGCGATCTTCCGGGTCCTCGCCTTCTTCGGTGGCTTCATGGCGTCGGGCCACCAGGATCAGGAGCGCGAGCTCCTGCATCCGCGCGGCGACGGCTCGGAGGAGATCCCCCGAGGCCCCGTCCATCCACTGCGCGTCCTCGATGACGGCGACGGCGGGCCCGCCGGCGAACTCCACTAAGAGATCCCCGATCGCTCGCTCCATCTGTTCGCGCCTGAAGCGTTCCTCCAGGGCAGCGACCTGCGGCGTGTCGGGGATCTCCAGGTCGAGCGGAACCGCCAGTAGCGGCAGCCACGGCATGAGCTCCGGACAGGCCTCCTCGACCCGGGCGGCGAAGACGGCCACGGCCTCGTCGTGGCCGATGTCGTCCGGGATGCCCAGCAGGCCTCGCAACAGCGGCCGCAACGGGAAGTAGGGCGTCGACGCCTCATAGGGTTCGCAAGCGACGCTGAGCCACCGGAGCCGGTCAGCGGCCTCGCCGCGGATCTCGTTCAGCAACCGACTCTTGCCGATGCCCGCCTCACCGCTCACCTCTATCAGCGTTCCCCGACCCTCTAGCGTCTGTTCGAGCGCCGTCCGGAGGACGTTCATCTCCGCCGCGCGTCCGACGAGCGTCAGATCGGCCAGCCCGTCGGTCCGGCTGCTGCCCAGGATCCTGCCGAGTCGGTAGGCCTCGACCGGATGCTTCTTGCCCTTCACCATGAAGGGCTCCAGCGCCTCGGTCTCGAACCGGACCGCGGACGCGTCGAGCACCGGCCGGGTCGCCAAGATCTCGCGCGGATCGGCCTTCGCCATGACGCGAGCAGCCAGGTTCACCGTGTCGCCCATCACGGTGTAGGTTCGGCGATACCAGGGGCCGATGTCGCCGGCGAACACGGGGCCCCGGTTCACGCCGATGCGGACGGGGATCGTGGTTTCCGCGTCGACGATCGCACGCGACGT
>JAYUAK010000329.1:0-8641 GCA_043741335.1 Actinomycetota bacterium | reverse complement strand
ACCGAGGATCTGCGGTCGGCCTTCCCTGCAGAAGCCGCTCGTCGCATGGGTCTCGGCCTGGTGCCGCTCATGTGCACTCGCGAGATCCCGGTCGAGGGTTCGATGGCTTCCGTGGTGAGAATCCTGGCCCATTTCCACTCCGACCGGAGCCTCGCCGAAGTCGTTCATGTGTATCTGGACGGCGCGGAGTCACTGCGCGATGACCTCGACGCCAGCTGATCGGATCGCGGTCATCGGGACCGGCCTGATGGGCACGTCGATCGCGATGGCGGCGGCGAGGGTCGGATGCACGGTCACAGGCTGGGACGCCGATCCGATCGCCGCTGCGGGAGCCGCTGAACGAACGACCGTGCGCCTGGCTTCCAGCGTGGAGGACGCCGTGGCGCACGCGGAGATCGTGGTCGTGTGCGCTCCGATCCCGGCGATACCCGAGATCGTCGCACGGGTGCTCGCCGCCGATCCGGACGCGGTCGTCACTGATGCCGGAAGTATCAAGGGGCACGTCGTTCGAGAGGTGAGCTCCCTCGCCGGCGTTGCGAGCATCGAGCGCTTCGTCGGAGGACACCCGATGGGAGGCTCGGAGCGCTCTGGTCCCGAACACGCTTCGGCAGCGATCATCGACGGCATCGTCTGGGTGCTGACTCCCGACGATGGAGTCGATCCCCAGGCGATCGAGAGGCTCGAATCGTGGATCGAGCGGATCGGAGGACGCCCGGTACGGATGTCGCCGGCACGTCATGACCGGCTCGTGGCGTTCGTGAGCCATCTCCCGCAGGTGGCCTCGACCGCGTTGATGGCCCTTGCGGCAACCGAAGAGGCCGACGAGCCCGAGATCCTTCTGCTCGCGGCGGGCGGTTTCCGTGATCTGACCCGCCTCGCATCGTCGAACCCGGCGCTCTGGAGCCAGATCCTGCTCGCGAATCGTGGGGCGATCGCGGAGGCGATCGATCTGTACTCGGAACGTCTGGCCGAACTGCGGAGCATGATTTTGGAGGGCCGAGGCGACGCCGTCGAAGAAACGTTCGACGGCGCGAAGAACGCTCGGCTCCGCTTGACGGCGAAGCCGCAGATCCGTGCTGGCATCGCGGTGCTGCAGGTGCAGGTGCCGGACCGCCCTGGCGCGCTCGCGGAGCTCACGGTCGCGCTCGCCGAGGCCGACGTCAACATCGAAGACCTGCAGATCGTCCACTCGCCTGAGGGTGGTCGCGGAACCGTGCACCTCACCGTTGCCGCTGTCTCGGCGGACGATGCCGTTGTGGTGCTTGGGTCCCGCGCCTTCGACCCGATCCGGCTGGCCTGAGGAGCCCGGATGCGCGTCCGTATCACCCCCGGCGGGACCCTCCGAGGAGAAGTTCGCGTCCCGGGGGACAAATCCATCGCCCATCGTTGGCTGATCCTGTCGGTGACGGCTCGGGGCCGCAGCCGCCTGATGGGGATGCCGGCTTCTCTCGACGTTCGATCGACGGCAGCCTGTCTCGCCGAGGTGTCTCAGAGGAGTCGACCTTCACTCGAGGCTTGGTCTCGCAACGTTTCGGGAACCGGCGAGGGTCACGGTTCCACGTGGAACGCCGACCCGCTCGAGGCCACCCCGACGACACTTGAAGTCGAGGGTGAGGGGCGTTCGGCACTCGTAGAGCCGATCGGCGAGCTCGATTGCGGCAACTCGGGGACAGCCATGCGTTTGTTGGCAGGCACCCTCTCGGCGTCCCCCTTCCGATCCATGCTTTCCGGCGATGCGAGCCTGTCCACGCGGCCGATGGAGCGAGTGGCCGTCCCCCTCCGAGCGATGGGAGCCGTGATCGACACGACCCAAGGCCATGCGCCGGTCGAGATCCTCGGAGGCTCCCTCTATGGGATCTCCTACGAGCTGCCCGTTGCGACGGCTCAGGTCAAGGGGGCGATCCTGCTTGCCGCCGTGGCCGCGGAGGGGGTGACCGTGGTTCAGGAACCCGCACCGACCCGCGATCACACTGAGCGGGCTCTCGGCGCGCTCGGCGCCCCCGTGTCGGTTGAAGGATCCACGATCACGCTCCAAGGGGTGTACCAGCACGAGGCGTTCGAAGCGACCGTGCCCGGCGATATCTCGTCCGCGGCGTTCCTGGTCGCCGCGGCGGCGCTCACTCGGTCTGAGCTCACCGTCACGGGCGTAGGTCTGAACCCAAGTCGTCTGCACTTCCTGGCCGTCTTGGCGCGGATGGGCGTTCGGGTCGAGACGCGGATACATGGCGAAGAGCTCGGCGAACCGATCGGAGACCTCTGGGTGGCGCCGGACGCGGCACTCATCGGCACCGAGGTGAGCGCCGAGGAACTTCCGCTCGTGATCGACGAGGTTCCGGTTCTGGCGCTCATCGCGACGCACGCGCGCGGCGAGACCTGGTTCTCTGGAGCCGCGGAGCTTCGCGCGAAGGAGAGCGACCGTCTGACCGGAGTCGCGGAAGGTGCGCTCGCCCTCGGCGGCCATGCGGGCGTGGAGGGCGACGACCTAGTCGTTCCCGGCCTCGGGTTGCGGGGCGGCACTGCGGATGCCCGAGGCGACCATCGTCTGGCCATGGCATTCGCGGTCGCGGCTCTGGCGGCGGACGCGCCGTGCGAGATCGAGGGGATGGAGGCGGCCGACGTGTCGTTCCCCGGCTTCCTGGGAACGATCCGCTCCCTCGGCGCCTTGGTGGAGATCCTGACATGACGCCGACACGGGTCATCGCCATCGACGGGGCCGCCGGTTCCGGCAAGAGCACGCTCGCTCGAGGCCTTGCGGAGACTCTCCAGTTGCCTTACGTGAACACGGGCATCATGTACCGCGCTCTCACGTTGGCGGCGATCGAGGCATCGATCGATCCTGACGATGGCGACGCACTCGCCCAGCTCATGTCGAGGTTGAGGTTCGAGTTGTCGTCCGACGCGCTGCGGGAGCTTCAGGTCGAGGGTTCGCCGTCGTCGGAGGCGCTTCAGGGTGCACGGGTCGAGGCCGAAGTGTCGCGCGTAGCTCGGCATCCCCAAGTCAGGACCCTCATGCGAGACGCTCAGCGCGCGCTCGGATCGCCCGGCGCCGTCGTCGAGGGTCGCGACATCGGGACCGTGGTGTTCCCGGACGCGAAGGTGAAGCTCTTCCTGCAGGCGGCGCCCGACACTCGCGTGGAGCGGCGTGCGGAGCAGCGGGGCGGCGCGTTCGATGATCCAGCGGTCGCCGAGGCGCTCCATCGACGTGACGCAACAGACGCGACCGTGAACCCGTTCGAGCCGGCGCCGGGCGCGATCATCGTTGACACCAGCGATCGTACGGTCGAGGACACGCTGCGGGCTGCGCTCGAGATCGTACGCGAGCAGATGCCGGAGGTGTTCGCATGACCGCCCGGCTGCCCAAGGTCGCCGTCATCGGACGGCAGAACGTGGGCAAGTCGACGCTGGTCAACCGACTCTTCGGCCGGCGCGAAACGATCGCTCACGAGTCGCCCGGAGTGACCCGCGATCGGGTGGAGGTCGAGGCCACGTGGCGTGGCCGTCGCTTCGCCTTGATCGATACGGGCGGATACACGCGCGTTGCCCGAGGGATCGACTCGCTCGTGGCGAGCCAAGCCGATCGCGCCGCCGCCGAGGCCGATCTCATACTGCTGGTCGTGGACGCGCAGTCCGGTGCGACGGAAGAAGACACCATGCTCGCTCGGCGTCTCCGCCGCTCGCCGGTCGTGGTCTTGCTGGTCGCGAACAAGGTCGACGGCGATCGAGAGGAGGCCGATGCGACGGCGCTCTATTCACTCGGGCTCGGCGAACCGATGCCGGTTTCGGCGCTCCATGGCCGCGGCGCCGGGGAGCTCCTGGATCGCATGGTTCAGCTGCTCCCGGAACCCTCGGGGGTCGATGATGAGGAGGAGGCCGCCGAACCGCGGTTCGCGTTGGTTGGGCGTCCGAACGTCGGAAAGTCTTCGATCTTCAACGCGCTAGCGGGGGAGGAACGGTCGGTCGTCTACCAGGAGGCCGGTACGACGCGCGATAGCGTGGACGCCCTCCTCGAGTGGCCCGACGGCCCGGTCCGCTTCGTGGATACCGCGGGCATGCGCCGGCAGACCCGCGTGAGCGGCATCGAGTACTACGGCTTCGTTCGCGCGACTCGAGCGATCGAACGAGCGGATGTCGCGGTCGTGGTGATCGAGGCGCCGGAGGGCTTCACCTCTGAGGACAAGAAGATCGCCGTGCGTGTCCTTGAGGCCGGCCGCGGCCTGCTCATCGCCGCGAACAAATGGGATCTGGTCGAGGAGAAGGACCGGACGTTCAAGATCCTCACGGAGGACGCTACGATGTTCGCGAACGCGTCGGTGATCCGAACGTCCGCCACTCGCGGCCAGGGCATCCACCGGCTCCCTCCCTTGCTCATGGAGCTGCACACTCGCTGGGCTCACCGCGTCTCCACCGCGAAGGTGAACGAAGTCCTGCAGGAAGCACAGGCGCAACGTCCAACGCCACGAAACGCTGGCAACCTCCACTACTCGACACAGGTGGGATCGGGGCCGCCGTCGTTCGTGATCTTCGGCGGCTCCCGAGCCCCCGATCCCAGCTATCAGCGGTATCTGGAGAACCGGCTCCGCCGCACGTTCGGATACGACGGGGTGCCCATCCGGCTGACGTTCCGTCCTCGCACACGTGGCTCGAAGCCCGGTGGAAAGCGTCACTAGTCCGTCTCACACTAGTGGTGCGACCCACGTGACCACGCTCGGTCCGGCCCCTCTGCCTTGATACGATGCGCGCACGGGACGTGGCGCAGTCTGGTAGCGCACTGGTCTGGGGGACCAGGGGTCGCGGGTTCAAATCCCGCCGTCCCGACAGATGGATCTTGGCCGATGAAGGGGCCCCAGACGTCTCATCAAGCATCGTCCGACCGAGCACCGTCGGCCGTCTTCACCGTCCCGAACCTCATCTCCTTCCTCCGGATCCTGCTGATCCCCGTCTTCGTGTCGCTGATCGTGCATCACCCGACGACCACCGCCGGAGTGATCGTGTTCGCGGCGGTCGTGGCGACCGACTGGGTGGACGGCTGGATTGCCAGGCGTACCGGACAGGTGTCCGAGCTCGGCAAGGTGCTCGATCCGACGGCCGACCGATTGGCGATCGCGGCAGGGTTGATCGCACTGGTCGTCCGCGGCGCCTTTCCGCTGTGGGCGGCACTCCTGATCCTGGTCCGAGACGCCGCGATCCTGATCGCCGGAGCATTCCTCCTGGTAGGCAAAGGGGTCAGGCTCGAGGTTCGATTCATCGGCAAGGCCGCCACATTCATGCTGATGATGGCCATCCCATGGGTGGCCTGGGGCAACCTTGGGTTGCCCCTCGCGGACGCCGCGCTCGTTGCGGGGTGGGCTTCGTTCGCGGTGGGGATCGTCGAGTACTACGTGGCCGCAGGTGCCTACGTCGGCGACATCCGTCGGGGACTCGCGAAGGTGCGCTGAACGACCGCATCGTCGCCCGCGACGGGTTATCGTCCGGACCGTCGTCGCACCAGAAACGACAACCAGAAAACGACAGGCAGGAAAGACAGCCAGGCAAGATGGCAGGAAAGACAGGAGGAACCATCTGTGGAGTTTCCTGATGACGTTCGCTACACCAAGGAGCATGAGTGGGCCCGAGCGGAGAACGGTCACGTGCGGGTCGGCGTCACGGACTACGCGCAGGACGCGCTCGGCGACGTCGTGTACGTCGATCTTCCCGAAGTTGGATCCACCGTGTCCGCCGCCCAAGCGTTCGGAGAAGTCGAATCGACGAAGTCCGTCTCGGATGTCTTCAGCCCGATCGCCGGCACCATCGTCGAGCGGAACCCTTTGCTCGAAGATCACCCCGAGCTCGTGAACGAGCATCCGTACGGCGATGGATGGCTGGTGCTCGTGGATCCGGCGGACCCCGCCGCGGTCGGGACGCTCATGGATGCCGCCGCGTATCGGGCCTTCGTCGAGGGCGATGACGCATAGGAGTCCTCGTTTCACCGATCGACCGAACGTCGAGCTTCAGGGGCATCGAGGGTTGAGGGCTCGTTCGACCCGAAGTTGACCCTGTCTCAGCCCTGCGATAACGTCCACGAACCGTCCAGGGTTGAGGGTCGCACCTCGACCACCACCCTCGGGGGGAGATGACGTTCGAGGGGGACCTGACGGTGTTCTGCACCCATTGTGGACATCCCAACCGCGACGATGCGCGCTTCTGCGCGGGCTGTGGCCGTGCGCTCCAAGGTGACCCCACGCTGTCCCTGACGCCTGTCGAGGGCGACGATGAAGCACAGGATGAGTTCCCGTTTCCTCATGACGAGCTGGAGCACGGACAGGCTCTGCTTTTAGTGAAGCGTGGTCCGAATGCTGGGTCGACGTTCCTGGTGGAGAAAGACGCCACCTCGGTGGGACGAAACACCGACAGCGATGTCTTCTTGGACGATGTCACCGTCTCGCGGATCCACGCTTCGATCGAACGGCGCGACGACGACTCGTTCTTCGTCCGGGACTCGGGCAGTCTCAATGGGACGTACGTGAACGGCGAACAGGTGGACGAGACGAAGCTCGCCTCGGGCGACGAGGTGCAGATCGGGAAGTTCAAGTTGATCTTCTTCGCGGCAGGGGAGTGAGATGACGATGGCGGGAACGCGCAACTACCAGTCGATCGGTGAGGTACTGGTCTCGGTGAAGACCGAGTTCCCTGACATCACGATCTCGAAGATCCGGTTCCTGGAGGCCGAAGGCTTGATCGAGCCCGAACGGACGCCGTCGGGGTACCGCAAGTTCTACGTCGACGATGTGGATCGGTTGAAGGACATCCTTCGCATGCAGCGCGACGAGTACTTGCCGCTCAAGGTGATCAAGGAGCGTCTGCTCAAGGATGGCGACGACGGCTTCGCCGATGACGGCGGTGAGCTCGACGGCAGCGGCACGGGATCCGGCGGCGCCACCGCGACCGAGGAGCTCGCCGATGCGCCCACCGGACTCCAGATGTCCCTGGAGGAGATGTCGGCCGCGACGGGCGTCGAACGCGACCGGATCAAGGAGCTCGAGTCCTTCGGCATCGTCTGCTCCCACGGACCCGTCGGCGCGAAGTACTACGACGGCGACGACTACATCGTGCTCTCGATCGTGAAGGATTTCTTCCGGTTCGGGGTCGAGCCTCGACACCTCACGATGTACAAGCACTTCGAGGAACGCGAGGCGGACTTCTTCGAGACCATCGTGGCTCCGACGCTCCGCCAGAAGAATCCGGACGCGCGACGCGCGGCCTCGCAGGCGCTCGCGGACCTGGCCGTCACGTCGCGGAAGTTCAAGCAGGCGCTGTTGCGGTCGAACCTTCGGGATAACCTCAAGAGCGCGTGAACCCCGGACGTCCTCGCACGGGCCGGGCCGCGCTCGTCATCGCGATCGCCGTCCTCGCTCAAGCCTCGTTGATCGGCTTCGCCTCCGCGCAGCTCGCCCCGCCACCGACGCCCGTGCCGCCCGACGGCTCGCTCTCGCCGTTTCCCCAGACCCTCGACACTCCGGCCGACGCCTCGTCCCTGCCCCTGCTCTCAGCCCCGAGCGCGATGCTCGCCGACCTCGACAGTGGCCAAGTGCTGTTCGCCAAGGATGCGGACTCTGAGCGTCCGATCGCGAGCCTGACGAAGATCATGACGGCGCTGCTCGTTCTCGAACGGAGCACGCCGACGGACGTCGTGACGGTCGAGCCGGACGCCGTGATCGCCGAGAGCGACCGACCAGGGATCTCGGCTCTGGGGTTGGAGGCGGGGGAGCGGATCAGCGTCGAGGACCTCTTCTACGCGTTGCTCCTGCAATCGGCGAACGATGCGGCGGTCGCGCTGGCGGATCACGTCTCGGGCTCCGAGCCGCGCTTCGTGAACCGGATGAATGCGCGGGCGGCAACGCTCGGCATGCGCCGAACCAGCTTCCGTTCTCCCAATGGCCTGGACGACCGTGGATACTCGACCGCGCGCGACCTTGTCACCCTCACGCGCGCCGCCATGGCGACAACGGGGTTCGCCCCCGTGGTCGCCACCGAGTTCCACACGATCCCGGCGCCGGACGGCGGCAAGCGCCACATCCAGAACCGAGACGTCCTGCTGTGGCTCTATCCCGGAGCAACCGGTGTCAAGACCGGCTACACCTCGAAGTCCGGCTACTGCGTCGTGGCGACGGCCGAGCGCGATGGTCGCCGGTTGGTCGCGGTCGTCCTGGGAGCGCCCGGCGACGCATTCTCCGACGCGGCCTCCCTCATGGACTACGGGTTCACGGCGTTCACGCAACACGTGTTCGTGACGCTAGGAGAACCGAGCGGCGTCGTCACGCTCCCGGGCGGAAGCGTTCCCGTTGAAACAGGTGAGAGCCTCTCGGCGCTCGTACCGACGGTCTCGCTCGGCGGCATCAAGGCGCAGGTCCAGTTGGCTCCCGGTGTCGCTTACCCGCCGGCGCCAGGGGCGCCTGTCGCCATCCTCAAGATCACGATCCCGGGTCTCACGGTAGGGCGGGTGCCACTGGTGGTGTCATCGGTCCCACCCCCGCCGCCGATCGACGACGCTCCCTGGTGGGAACGCGCCGCCGGCGCAGTCGTTCGTGCGGTCCAGGCCGCCGCACGCGCCGTCGGCGCCTGAACGGACCGATCCGCATCGCCTTCCCCTCTTCGGGTGTGCTTT
>JAYUAK010000328.1:0-3736 GCA_043741335.1 Actinomycetota bacterium | reverse complement strand
TTCATCGAGGCCCCGAGCCTGGTCGGGGGCGTCTCGCCGTCGCTCGCAAAGGTGTACAAAGACGGTGTCCTCCTGCCCGACTGCCCTCCCCCCCCGGTGCACCCGTCGGTGACCGGGCCATGCGTTCGACGCCGTGGCAGCACGGAGGCCGGCGGTTGGCGGATCAAGATCCTGGCGACCGGGGAGGAGCCGAAGGGGCGGATCTGACCGTGTGATGAAGGTCACAGGGCGCCAGCGGTGAGGGCGCCCTGGTCCGCATACCGGCGCGAGCCTACACTCGCCACGTGCAGATCTGCTCGAGCTGTGGCGAGGAGAACCCGGATCGGTTCCGCCTGTGCGGCTTCTGCGGCACGCCGCTCGCTCCGGAAGTCCCCGTCGAGGAGATCCGCCGAACCGTTTCCATCGTGTTCTCGGACCTGAAGGGCTCCACCGCCCTCGGCGAACGCCTCGACAGCGAGCACCTCCGGGAGGTGCTCAACCTCTATTTCAACGAGATGCGGCTGGTGCTCGAGCGGCACGGAGGCCGGGTCGAGAAGTACATCGGCGACGCGATCATGGCCGTGTTCGGGCTCCCGCGTCTCCACGAGGACGACGCCGTACGAGCCGTCCGGGCCGCCTTCGAGATGAAGGAGCGGCTCGTCGACGTGAACGAGATGCTTCACGAGCGGTTCGGGGTGCGCTTGGAGAACCGGACCGGTGTGAACACCGGCGAGGTCGTCGCCGGCGACGTGTCGAGCGGACAGCGCCTGGTGACCGGGGACACTGTCAACACGGCCGCCAGGCTCGAGCAGAACGCTCCCGCGATGGAGATCCTGATCGGCGAATCGACCTACGCGTTGGTCCGGGACGCCGTCGTCGTGGAGCGGGTGGACCCCCTGCCCCTCAAGGGCAAGGCGGAGCTCGTCCCGGCGTACCTGCTCCTGGGTGTGTCCGGTCACGACGACGGGTACTCGCGTCGCCTCGACTTGCCGATCGTCGGCCGTGAGCACGAGCTGGCGGTCCTGCAGGAGGCCTTCCACCACGCCGTTGCGCAGGACAGATGCCACATCGTGACGATCTTCGGAGCGGCAGGGATCGGGAAATCACGCCTCCTCAAGGAGTTCCTCGAACGCATCGGAAGTGATGCGACCACGCTCAAGGGCCGGTGCCTCTCCTACGGAGAGGGCGTCACGTACTGGCCGATCGGCGAGGTGATCCGTGCGGCCGCCGGCATCGGGGCCGACGACGACCTCGAAGCCGCTCGGGTCAAGCTCGCCGCGATGCTCCCCGGCTACGAGGACGTGACCCAACGCGTGGGGGCGGCGATCGGTCTGATCGAGGAGTCGTTCTCGGCCGAGGAGACGTTCTGGGCGATCAGACGCGCGCTGGAGATCTCGGCCTCGCAGCGTCCGTTGGTCGTGCTGGTGGATGACATCCACTGGGCGGAGCGGACGCTGCTCGACCTCCTCCGCTTCGTGGTGGATGAATGTCACGCGCCCGTGCTGCTTCTGTGCTCATCCCGCCGGGAGTTGCTCGAGGAGCACCCCGACTGGGCCGAGGACCGCGAGCGCTTCAGCACGCTCACGGTCGAACCGCTGGCGGCGGCCGAGAGCGCCCGCGTGATGCAGAACCTGCTCGGCGTCGCCGACCTCGACGCCACGATCGTGGATCGCGTGACCGTCGCCGCCGACGGGAACCCGCTCTACCTGGAACAGATGCTCCAGATGCTGATCGACCGCGACGCCATCCGCCAGGAAGGCGGGCGGTGGGTCAAGACAAAGGCGCTCTCCCGCGTGGAGATCCCGCCGACGATCGCGGCGCTGCTGACGTCGCGTCTGGATCGCCTCGGCCCAACGGAGCGAACGGTGATCGAGCGCAGCGCTGTGATCGGTCAGATCTTCTACCGCGGAGCGGTCGAAGCGTTGGTCCCGCCGCCGGTGCGGCCTGAGGTCGGCCCTTGTCTGAAGACCCTGACCATCAAGGAGCTGATCGGTCCACACGAGGAGTCGCTGATCGGCGAGGAGTCGTTGAGCGGCGAGGAGACGTTCCGGTTCCTCCACGCGCTGATCCGCGACGCCGCCTATGGGGGGCTCCTGAAGCGGACGCGTGCGGAGCTCCATGTGACGTTCGTGGATTGGGTCGAGACGGCGGCCGGCGATCGCATCCTCGAGTACGAGGAGATCCGCGGGTACCACCTCGAGCAGGCGTATCGGATCCGCTCCGAGCTGGGAGTCCCCGACACGGACCTCGAAGCGCTCGGCCGGCGTGCTGCGTCATACCTAGGCGCGGCGGGCCGCCGCGCGCTCGCCCGAGGCGACCTACCGGCGGCCGACAGCATGCTCAGGCGGGCGGCGGCCACGCTTCCACACGGGGACCCGCTCGCAGTCGAGCTCCTCGTGGAGGCGGGCGAGGCGCTCGTGGACCTGGGCGAGCTCGTTCAGGCGGACCAGGTCCTCGGGTCCGCCATCGATCAAGCGATGTCTCGCGGCGACACGATCGCGGCGCTTGGCGCCCGCGTCGTCCGCATGCGTCTGCACTACGAGACGGAAGGCGAGGATCCCGAGGGCACCCTCCTGCAGGATGTCGAGGCGGCAGTCAGGGAGTTCGAGCAGGCGAGGGATCACATGGGGATGATCCGTGCCTCGCACCTGCTGCTCCTCATGCATTGGACCGCCGGGCGGCACGGCGCGGCGGAGCAGGCAGCGCTCAAGACGATCGAACACGCCCAGGCGGTCGGGGATCGAACCCGCGAGATCAGGATCCTCCCGGCGCTCGCGACATGCTCGACCTACGGCCCTACGCCGGTGGACGAGGCGGCCGCTCGCTGCGCGCACCTGTTGGAAGAGGTCGGCGGCGATCAGAAAGCCGACGCGCTGATCCGAGCGTCGCTGGCACGCCTGGAGGCGATGCGCGGGAACTTCGATGAGGCGCGACAGCTCTACCGACGGAGCCGGGCGACGCTCGAGGAGTTCGGCTGGAACCTCTTCGCCGCGCTCACGTCGATCGACTCCGGTTCCGTCGAGCTGCTGGCGAAAGACCCAGTCGCGGCCGAGGCCGAGCTCCGCCGCGACTTCGAGACCCTGGATGCCATGGGTGAGCGGAACTACATCGCGACCACGGCAGCGTATCTGGCCTTCGCGTTGCTGCTACAGGGCCGGTACGAAGAGGCCGACGGATTCGTCACGTTCAGCGAAGAGACCGCCGCACCGGACGACCTGACATCGCAGTTCCTGTGGCGGCAGTTCCGAGCGCGGCTGCTGTCGATCCACGGCAAGCACGACGAGGCCATCGCCATGGCGCAGCGCGCGGTGGAGCTGACCGACGAGACGGAGGAAACCGAGTCTCAGGGCAACTCCCGACTGGATCTTGCCCACGTGTACGCGCGGGCAAGCAGGACCGCCGAGGCCGAGACCGCGTTCCGCGAGGCGCAGGAACACTTCGAGCGCAAGGGGATCGTCGTCCTGGTCGACGAGGTCCGGCAACGCCTGGAGGCGCTCAGCTCCGGACGACGACCTTCCCGCACATCCCCGAACACCGCCCGTTCGTGAGCGTGGAATGGAACATGCACCGGAGGCGGATGCTCACTCCCTTCCCTGCTCGCCTCCTCCAGCCTCGCGCCATTCGACCTCCTCTTGATCACGCTCGCGGCACTGGGAGCCGGGATCGCTAACGCGATGGCGGGGGGTGGGACCTTCATCACGTTCCCCACTCTCACGGCGGTGGGTTTCTCGCCTACCGTGGCGAACATCACCAACAC
>JAYUAK010000327.1:0-8689 GCA_043741335.1 Actinomycetota bacterium | reverse complement strand
CTTTTTCATTTCGATTCAAGCGGTGCGGCCGTAAAACAGCTTTTGCGTATACTCGGTGAGCTTCTTCCCGGGCTCGACCGCGTACGCGAACACGACGTTCATCCGCAGCCGGCTTCCGACGATAGGCGTGACCCGGTGGATCGAGTACTGGCCTCGGAAGAACGCGAGCGTGCCCGGTTCGCTCGGGAAGTGGATGATGGCCTCCCCAAAGCCCTGCAGGAGCCGCGGCAGTTCCGGGGAGTTCTCGCCCTCGGGGCCGCGGATGTTCGGTACGTACTCGAACTCGCCCCCGCTCTCGGCCGTCTGGAGCATGAGTGTTACGGCGAACTCCGCGTTGTCGAAGTGCCAGCCGAGCTCGTCGCCCTCCCTGTACACGACGACTGTGCAGGCCCCGATCGGATCGGCGTTCCGGTACAAAGGATCCTTGCCCAGTGCTGCGCCGATGAAGTTCAATACGTCATCGGATTCATACAGCTGCCGTATGCGTGACTCCTGAGGGATCTCATCCCAGCCGACGGCGGCCGAAGCCGAGTGCTGCAACAGTCGGTTGGGATGGTCCTCGGGTAGTAATGGGTCGACATCCTCGAAGTAGACGTTGTGGGCGTCGTCTTGGTGATAGGCGAGCGGGGCGAGCGCCGCCGCCTCCGCTGCCAGCGGCCGGATCCCAGTCAGATCGATGAAGTTGGGCAGCCTGCACGCCCCCGTCGCCTCGAGGTCGGATCTGCACCGGCCTATCAGCTCCTGCCCGGCCGGGCTCGAGAGGTCGGTGATCGGGTAGCGGTCGTGGTTCACCAGTTCCGCGACGGACTCGGGATAGGAAGCCATCCTGCCACTCCTTCTCCTCCGGGCTGCCTTGGCTGAGTTCGAGACGCCTGAGTCTAGGCTCCCTTCTCAGTTATCGCAATTGCTATTCTCATATCGTAAGAGAATCGGATCGAGCGGGCGGGCCTTCCCCAGCTAGCGCGGCTGCGCCGCGGGAGGTTGGCTCACGGCCGACTGAGCAAGTTCCGCCTCGATCGCGCGGCCGAAGTTTCTGGCCGCTTTTGGAAGTAGAGCCTTGACCATCGCCTGCCAGGACGTCCCGCAACGTGATTCCGGTCCAGCGACGTCGAGGGCCGCTACCACCGAGCCGTTGCAATAGACGGGTACGGCGATGGCGAGTGCCCCCGGGATGAATTCACCACGGCTGAGAGCAATGCCCTTGACTCGGATCTGCTCCAGTCTCCGACGGAGGCCCACTTCGTTGGGCGAGTTCCCCGTAAGAGGAGGCAAACCCTCGTCGATGACGGCTTGAAGAACGTCAGGAGGGGCATGCGCCAGAAGAGTCCTGGAGCCAGCGCCCGCATAGAGGGGCAGTATCTCTCCGGGCTCGAAGGCCATCCGCATCTTCCGGGGGGTCTCGATCTGGTGTAGGCAGAGGGCGGCCTGTCCGACGCGGGTCAGCAGGATCGCGGTCTCCCCCGTCTGGTGGACCAGCGCCCTGAGCACCGGATCGGACAGGCGGAAGAGGGTTTCGTTGCCCACACGGGAGTCCGGATGGATCCTCACGGAAACGTCGAGCTTGTATACCCCGTCATGTCTGTTGATCAGGTCGAAGTTACAGAGAGTTCGGAGGTACCGGTAGACGCTGCTGAGTGGCATGTCCAATAGCTGGGCGAGATCCTCAGCGCGGACGGAACCAAGATCGGCTATCGAAAGCAGCAGGCGCAACCCGCGGGCGAATGACGTATCGTCCTGGGTTCTGCCGACACCTCCGCGGAATGAACTCATGACGAGAACCTACCGTGGCCCGTTCGGTCTCCGGCCGCAACGTGAACTGACATTAGGCCTCACCCCAGATCCGCCGGATCGCTTTGCGAAACCGCCGAAGCACCCGGTCCCGGTGCATATGCGCGCCATCGCACACCACCCACCGGCCGGCGACCATGACGTCCCGCACTGGGTTCGCCGTGGCAGAGAAGATCCACGCGTCCAGAATGGTCTCCGGCCCGTGTTCCATGAGCGAAGGGCTCTGCGGGTCGAGAACCACGAGGTCGGCGCGCTTGCCCGATTCGATGCTTCCAGCCGGATGGCCGACCGAACGCGCCCCCCCTGTCCACGCGAGATCAAGGAGCCGACGTCCCGTATGGGCGGTGGCCTCGCTGCCAGGATCCGCGAGGATATTTCGACGCTGATGGCGGAGCCGCTGGCCGACCTCGAGGATGCGTAGTTCCTCGATCAAGCTGATCGCGTGATTCATGTCGGTGCCGATACCCCAGGAACCTCCGTCAGCGACGAATCGAGAGACCGGGAAGATGCCGTCACCCAGGTTGGCCTCGGTGGCCGGGCACAGCCCCACCACCGCTCCGCTCGCCGCGATCGCCCTTCGCTCTCGATCCGAACAGTGCGTGGCGTGGACCAGCGTCCATCGAGCATCGACGCCGACGTTGGCGACCAACCACTCGACGGGTGCAGCCCCGAGCCCCTCTACGCATTCCTGCACCTCCTCCTTGCGCTCCGCGACGTGGATGTGGATCGGTATGTCCCGGAGTGTCTCCGTGGTCGCGCCCAGCACCTGGCTCAGGCGACCGGGGTCGACGGCCCGGAGGCTGTGGGGGGCGATCCCCACGTGGACGAGGGGAGTGCCGCGAGCCCCGTTGGCCAGGGTGTCCACGAGGCTCAGGTATCGGTCCGGATCCGGATGCAGGAACCGCCGCTGACTGGGCGATGGCGGCTTTCCAACTCCCCCGGTCGCATAGAGCACCGGCAGCAGCGTGATCGCGATCCCGGCCTCCCCGGCTGCCGCCAGGACCCGCTTCGACATCTCTGCGGGGTCTGCGTAGGGCCGCCCCGTGCGATCGTGATGCACGTAGTGGAACTCGCCGACGGTCGTGTAGCCCGCCTCGAGCATCTCGACGTAGGCTTGTGCGGCGATCGCCTGGAGATCCTCGGGCTCGATCTTCTCGGTGCATGCGTACATCTGAGCGCGCCACGTCCACAAGTTGTCGGCGACTCCGGAAGCCGACGCCCGCTCCGTCCTTCCGGCCAGCGCCCGAAGGTGAGCGTGGGAATGGACGTTGATCGATCCCGGAACCACGAAGCCGGCGAGCCTGCTGAGGGTTCCCGCCGGCCAATCGCGCGGCCGTTCGGCCCTCACGGTTCGGATGGTTCCCGCTCCGTCGACGTCGAAGTACCCCGGGCTCATCCAGCCCGAAGCCGTGTAGAGGTGATCGGCTCGGAAGCGCGCCACCGTCATGTTCGCTCCCGGACGACAGTGCCTCGCTTGACGACGGTCGCGACGGCGTTTCGGCCGATGCGGTACGCCAGATGCTCGTAGCGGGGGAGGTCCAAGAGGATGATGTCGGCGAGCTTTCCCGTCTCCAGCGACCCGATCTCGTCCTCTCGCCCTATCGCGCGGGCCGCCTCGAGGGTCGCCGCCCGGATGGCCTCGGGAACGGTCATTCCCGAGGAACGGCAAGCCAACCCGATCACGAACTGCATGCTGGGGAGCCAGCACGCGGGGCACATGTCAGTCGCAAGGGCGACCGGAATGCCGTTGTCCAGCATCGTCCGCCCCGAGGCCGGCTTCGGATGCCCGACCGCGAGATCGAGCCCGGGCATCACGACCGCGGTGATCGCTGCATCGCCCATCGCCCGGAGCTCGTCGTGTTGTGTGAAGTTCAGATGATCGACGGAGATGCACCCGACGTCCACGGCGACCATCGCGGCCCCGGTCTGCGTGTATGCGTCCAGATGAAGCTTGGGACGCAAGCCGTGCAGGACCCCTGCTCCCAGGATCCTTGCCGTCTCGTCGACCGTGAAGAACCCCTCCTCGCAATAGACGTCGCAGAAGTCGGCCAGCCCTTCCTCAGCCACGCGAGGGATCATCTCCTGGACGACGCGATCGACGTAGTCGTCGCGGCAGATGCCGGCGGGTACCGCGTGCGCACCGAGGAAGGTGTTGACGATGTCTATGGGCTGGAGGTCGTCAAGCCGCCTGCCCGCTTCGAGGATCCGCAGCTCGGTGTCGGTCTCGAGCCCGTACCCGCTCTTGCTCTCGACGGTGGTGGTTCCCCAATCCAGCATCTCCCGCAGCCGGGCAGACGTCTCTTCGACCAGCTCATCCAAACTCGCGGCTCGAGTCTGCGCCGCCGTGCCGGTGATCCCGACCGGCAGGCCGTGAGCCGCGAGCGTGGCGGTATCAACCCCGTGCAGCCGCGCAGCGAATTCGTCGACCCTCGAGCCGGCGAAGACGACATGCGTATGACAGTCGACGAAGCCGGGCATGACGACCTGCCCGGAGGCATCGAGCACCCGCGCTCCGGATCGGTCGATCCTCTGACTTACCACGTGCGCCGGCCCAACCTCAACGATCCGCTCTCCGGCCACCGCGAGGCTGCCGCCGCTGACGAGCCCGATGAGGTCATCGGATCCTGCCCGGCAGGTCAAGAGCTCGGCTGCGTTCTCGATGATGAGGTCGGCGCGAGCGAGCCGGCTCATGTCTCGGGGCCGAAGGTAGCCGTCGGGGACCACCACAGGGGGACTTTGATCCCCTTCTCGTCGACGACCTCCCTGGCTCGCTCGTACCCAGCCTGGGCGTGGCGGACCACGCCGATGCCCGGATCGGTCGTCAAGCAGGCATCGAGTCGGAGTTCGGATTCGCTCGTGCCGTCGGCGATCATCGTCACGCCGGTGTGCACAGCCTCGCCCATCGCGTAGTTGGCCTGGATCGCCACGAGATCGGCCATCGCCGCGGTGTTGAGGAGTGCGTTCAGGTACGGCCAGTCCGAGATCAGGTCGCTCCCGTCGCGCATGTTCTCCGACTCGAAGGTCGGGTTGACGATGGAGCCCGAGTCGAGGTTGTCACGGGAGAATGCCACCGGACACTCGATCGCCCCGCTCCCCACGAGCCGGTTCACGGCAAGGCCGAACGTTGCCCGTTGGCCGTAGGCCAGGTAGCACACGCGCGCGGGCAACCCCTCGATGGGGACGTGCTCGCGAGCCAGGCGGATCCACTTGGTCACCAGATCGTCGTCCGGGAAGAGCTCGAGCACGAGGTCGTCCAAGCGCGAGAGGTCGGCAGGGTTGCCTGAAAGGCAGATCCACCGGAACGGGCCACGCCCTTCGGTGAAGAGCGGCCGGATGTACTTAGCGACGAACCCCGGGATCTTGAGCGCCTGGTCGAACCCCGCCACACGAGTCTCGCCACGGATCTGATTGCCGTACTCGAACACCTCGATGCCGCGATCGAAGAAGGTGTTCATAACCGTGAGCTGTCGGATCATGGAGGTGTGGGCGGCGCGCACGTACCCGTCCCGGTCGGTCCCGCGCAGCCGTTCGGCCTCCTCGATCGTAAGGCCGGCCGGAACGTAGCTCAAGGGATCATGGCATGGGGTCATGTCCGTGATGATGTCGGGCCGTACGTCCCGCAAGAGCGCCTCCTCCAGCACGTCGACGGCGTTGCCGAGAAGGGCGATGCCGAGCGGCTTCTTGGCCTCGGCTGCGGCCAGCGCGAGCTTCCAAGCGTGCTCGAACGAATCGGCGACGACGTCACAGTAGCCCGCCTTCATCCGTCGCTCGATGGCCTGGGGGTCGACGTCGGCGCAGACGCACACACCCCCATGCATGGTCATCGCCCGAGGCTGATTGCCGCCCATACCCCCCATGCCGGCCGTTAGCAGCACCCTTCCCACTAGCGAGTCGTCGAAGCGCAGGCGGGCGATCGCGGCCAGGGTCTGGAAGGTCCCCTGGATCACGCCCTGCGTGCCGATGTACTCCCACGGACCGGCCGTGTACTGAGCGAACATGGTGAGGTTCTTGTCCTGCAAGTCGTAGAACGTCTCCCAGGACGCGTGCACGATGTTGGTGTTGGCCATCACCACACGCGGCGCGAGGCGGTGAGTCCGAAAGACGGCCACCGGCATCCCAGATTGAACGGCAAGCGTCTCGTCGTCTTCGAGTTGCTTCAAGGTATCGATGATGGCGTGATAGGACTCCCAGTTCCGGGCGCATTTGCCGATGCCCCCGTAGACGATGAGACGCTCCGGGTGCTCGGCGTTCTCCATGTTGTTCTCGAGCAGCCTGAGGATCGCCTCCTGTCTCCAGCCTTTGCACCGGAGGGTTGATCCCCGCTGCGCCCGAACCGATTGCAGGATCTGGGCCCTTACTTGTCTGACCATCTTTCCTCCTAGCTTCCAGATCCTTACCGACTGAGCGGATGCTCCGTCATTCCGGTTCTCTGCTCTCGCCCACGGATATCGGGATAGACCCGCGCCCGCGCCCCGTGAGCCTCGAAGCCACGACGAGGAAGCAGCTGGGCGAGCGTGAGGGTCTCGCCCTCGATCACGACAGTCATCCACGCCGCCGGTCACCGAGCAGCGGTAGGCTCCGACCCGCCCGCACCGAACGCGCAACGACCAGGGTGCCGATCGCCATCGTCGTGACGGTGAAGGCCATCACCAGGATGCCGATGGCGTTGATCTCCGGGCTGACCCTCTGGCGGATCATGGAAAGGATAACCACCGGCAGGGGACTGGATATGTTGTTCCCTGCGAGGAAGTACGAGGTCACGACGTCGTCGAAGGAGAACGTGAATGCCAGTAGGCCGGCCGCCACGATCCCGGGCAGCAGGCCGGGCATCAAGACTCGGAGGAACACCCCCCAGGGACTCGCACCGAGATCGGCAGCCGCGTCCTCCAGCGCCGGGTCCAAGGCCACCAGCCGAGCCCGGACGATGAGCGTAGCGTAGGCGCTGTTCCAAACGGTGTGACCGATCACGACGGCCACGATCCCAAGCGGGAACCTCACCCGCGTGAACAGCAGGAACAACGCTACCGCAAAGACAACTTCCGGGAGGAGTATCCGCAGGTAAGTCAGCAGGTCGAACAAGCGCCGCCCCCGCGACGAGGCTCGCCGCCGCCACAGAGCGCCCGTCACTGCCAGGACCAGCGAAAGCCCGGTGGAGCCAAACGCGATGGCCATCGTGGATCGTAGGCCTCCCTGCACGTCTTGACTTTGGATGGCCTCCCGGTACCAGCGGAAAGTCGCGCCAGCCCAGCGTGTGAGTAGCAGGTCCTTGTTCAGGGAGTTGACCGCGACTAACACAAGAGGGGCCCACAAGAAGACGACCACGACCAACGACACCATCGCCGAGAACTTGTGACCACGGACATTCACGTCGCCTCCAACACCCCCTGTCGCCGTCCCAGCACCAGCACCACGGCCATCGGAAGGACCAAGGTCATGGCGATGGCCGAGCCGAAGGGGTAGTCGCCCACGCCCAGGAACTGGGTCGTCACGACGTTCCCCAGCATGAAGGTCTTGCCGCCCCCCAAGATGTCTGGAATCACGTACTCGCCCATCGCGGGTATGCCAACGATGATGAGTCCAGCGACCACTCCGGGCATGGCCAAGGGCAGGGTCACTCGCCGGAAGACCTGGCGCCCACCCGCTCCCAGATCAGCTGCTGCATCCAAGGTCGCCGGATCGATCCGCTCAAGGGCGACGTAGATAGGCAGCACCATCAGGGGTAGGTAGGAGTACAAGATCCCCAGCCCGATCGCCTTGTTGGAGAACAAGATGTTGATGTGGCCTTGGACCAGACCCAGCGCCCGGGCTAGCCCGTCCACCGGGCCTCCGTTGTCGAGCAGGTTGAAGATGGCGTACGTACGCACGATGAAGCTGGTCCAGAAGGGGATCATCACCATGAGCAGCAGAACCCGTTGCGCTCTCGGGGGCTGCCTGCTTATGAAATGAGCGAGGGGTAAGCCGACCAGCAGACACCCGATGGTGGTCGAGCCCGATAGGACCAAGGATCTGACGAAGGTGTGAAGGTACAGGGGTTCGAACACGCGCCCGTAGTTCGCAAGGGTCCAGCCGAACCGTATGTCAAACGTGATGAGGTCGATCTGGCCGAAGGAGTAGACCGCCACCAGAAGGAGGGGCAGGAGGAAGAAGGTTGCGGTCCAGGCCACGCTGGGCAGCACGAGGAGCTGGCGTGGCGCCAGGAACCCGCGTGCCTCCTCTCGACTTGCCACTACGCGGACTTGAACTCGTCCCACACCTGCGCCCATAAGGGGGCGGCGTCGCCCTTGAACTCCTCATACTCGACTTTGGCGAGCGTCGCCTCATCGAACTTGAGGATCGGGTTGTCGGCGATCTCCGGCTTGATCAAGGACGTGGCAGCGTCCTCCACGTACGCGGAGTAGGTCGAGTTCACGAAGTCGGCGTAGTTCTCAGGGTCGAGGTGGAAGTTCATGAACTCGTAGATGATGTCGAGCTGAGGTGAGTCCTTCACGGCGACCCAGCCCTCGATGTAGGCCATAAGCCCTTCCTCGGGGATGACCCACTCGATGTTGGGCTCCCGCTGCTGGGCCAACGCGACATCGGCGTCGTAGTCCATCCCGATGGCAGCGGTTCCCTTGACAAGGCGTGTGCCGACTCCGTAGTCGATCAGGCCCTGGAGGTGAGGTTTCAGCTGGAGGAGCGCTTGTTTGGCCTGCTCGAGCTCCCCCTCGTCGTGGCTGTTGCCTGAATACCCGAGGTACTTCAGGGCACTGCCGATCACCGTGTTGTCGAAGTTGAAGAAAACGATCTGGCCGGAGTACTTGGGGGCGAGGTCCCATAGGTCGGCCCAGCTCGTGATGGTCTCAGTGACGATGTCCTTGCGGTAAGCGATCCCGGTCTTGCCGTAGTCGGTGGGGATGCCATG
>JAYUAK010000326.1:0-3744 GCA_043741335.1 Actinomycetota bacterium | reverse complement strand
TCCTGTTCGTCGCGCACGACCTCTCCGTCGTCGAGCACATCAGTCACCGCGTTGCGGTGATGTACCTGGGTCGGATCGTCGAGACCGGAACGACCGAGGTCGTGTTCGGCGATCCGCAACATCCGTACACGCAGGCGCTCTTGGCGGCCATCCCGCTCCCCGACCCGGCGCAACGCCTGCGTCCGCCGGAGCTTCGCGGCGAGATCCCGAGCCCGATCTCCCCACCCTCGGGGTGCCGGTTCCACACGCGGTGCCCGGTGGCGATCGAACGGTGCGCGCACGAGGACCCGGAGACGACCGACTTCGGCGCCGGCCACCTGGCCGCGTGTCATATCGCACGAGCCCGGCGGGAGCAGCCGGCATGACAAGGAAGGGGTGACCGTGCCTATCGCGCGCGTGAACGGCATCGACATCAACTACCGGATCGACGGGGACGGGGCCGAGACGATCGTCCTGGTGAACGGCCTGGCCGACGATCTCGAAACATGGCTCTTCCAGATGGACGATCTGCTGGCCGCGGGCTACCGAGTGTTGCGCTTCGACAATCGCGGGATCGGCCAGACGACCGCGGCGCCCGGTCCCTACACCAGCCGGATGCTCGCCGACGACGCCAAGGGACTCGTGGATCAGCTCGGCATCACCGGCTTCCACATGATGGGCGTGTCGATGGGCGGGATGATCGCCCAGGAATTCGCGATCAACTACGGCGCCGACCTGAAGAGCGCCACGCTCGCGTGCACGTACGCGGCGCCGGGTCCCTTCTGTTCGAGGATGTTCTCGATGTGGGCGGACATGGCCCCGGTGAACGGCGTGCCGTTCATCATGCGCGACGTCGCGCTGTGGGCCTTCACCGTCCCGTTCTTCGAGGAGCGGGAGGACGAGCTGAAAGAGTTCGAGGCCGGGATGGCGGAGCTCCCGATGTCGACCGAGGCGTATCTGGCGCAGCTGCACGCGATACAGACCCACGACACGGCCGACCGGCTCCACTCGATTGGGGTGCCGACCCTCGTGCTGGCCGGCGAGGAGGACATCCTGATCCCCGTCCGGCTCTCGAGGCGTCTGCAGGAAGCCATTCCCGGCGCGGAGTGGGCGACCTCGGCAGGCGGCCACGCGTGCATCTGGGAGCACGCGTCCGCATTCAACCAAACGTTCCTGGCATTCCTGGACAAGCACCGGTCCTGAGCCGGTGGAGAAGGAGGAGAACATGAAGTCGGAAATGAAGCCAGAAAGGAAAGGCGAAGAAGTCAGGGCTGAGTCCCTCGCCCGCGGATTCCTGCGTGGCGATCTGTCCCGACGCGATTTCCTGCGCAGGGCCGGTGGATTCAGCGCCGCCGCACTCGCATCGACGAGCCTCGGAGCCATGCTCGCCGCGTGCTCGAAGAAGAAGAGCAGCACCGCCGCCAGCACGGGCACGACCGGGAGCACCGGTGCGGGTTCGATGAAACCGGGAGGCACGTTGCAGGCGGCTCTCACCGGTGAACCGGACACGCTCGATCCCGCGACCTCCACGATCTACACGGGCGCGCAGGTCTACGACAACATCTTCAGCAAGCTCATCGACATCGACGCCGACGGCTCCTTGGTCGGCGTGCTCGCCACGGATTGGAGCGCCACCGACGCGAAGACGTGGGTGTTCAACCTGGTGGACAACGCGACGTTCCACAACGGCGAGGCGTTCACCGCGGACGACGTGAAGTACACGTTCGAACGCATCCTGGATCCGAATACCGCCAGCTCGTACTCGCCGCTCTACGACGCCATCAAGACCATCGAAGCCGCGAGCCCGACCCAGGCGATCTTCCATCTGAGATCGCCGTTCGGACCGTTCCTGTCGAACCTCGCGAACAACGGCGAGATCGTGAATCAGAAGGCCGTCGAAGCAGCCGACCCGGCGCGCAACCCCGTCGGGACCGGTCCATTCAAGTTCGTCGAGTGGGTGCAGGGCGATCACATCACGCTCCAGAAGTTCGACGGCTACTTCAAGACAGGGAAGCCGTACCTGGATGGGATCGAGTTCAAGTTCCTGCTGGTCGACCAAGGCCGGATCGACGGGCTCAGCTCGGGTGAGCTCAACTGGGTCGACGCCGTTCCGCTGCAGAGCCTCTCATCACTTTCGACCGACCCGTCGTTCACCTATGTGACGTCGGCAACCGCCGGCATCCCAGATTTCCTGGCGCTGCAAACCACGAAGCCGCCATTCGACAACAAGCTGGTTCGCCAGGCGGTGTATTGGGCACTCGATCGGACGCAGATCCGCGACGTTGCGTATTCGGGAGCCGGCGAAGTCGGCATCGAGGAGGTGCCGACCGGCTCCACCTGGTTCGACGGCGCGTCGCCGGTCACGCCCGACATCGACAAGGCGAAGGGCTTGATGAGCCAGGCCGGTTTCCCCGACGGCCTTGAGGTCGAGTTCCTGGGACTGCCGCAATACCCCGAGCTGCTCAAGACCGGCGAAGTGGTTCGCGAACAGCTGAAGCAGATCGGCATCACCATGAACATCAAGCCGGTCGACGTGTCGGTCTGGTTCAACGCGTTCATCAAGGGGAACTACCAGATCACGTCGGCGTACCAGGAGCGCACGATCGACCCGGACAACTTCTACTCACTGGTGCTGCGGACCGGGGGCGCGATCAACACAACGTTCTACTCGAACCCGGCCGCCGACGCGCTGATCGACCAAGCGCGGGTCGAGACCGACGATGTGACGCGCGCGGGGCTCTATCAGCAGTTGCGGCAGATCATCTTCGAAGACGTGCCGCTGATCTTCGCCCACTACGAGACCATCAACTACCTCATGAACCCCAACGTCGCGGGTTCCACGGTGAACGCCACCTTGGAGCTCCGCATGGAGAACGTCGGGTTCACGGCGTAAGGCTTCACGGCAGAGGTGGTGACTTGGCCCCGGGGCTTCGCCCCGGGGCCAAGTCACGGGCGGTTGTCGCGGCCACACGCGGCCCCCAGACTGACCGCATGGACGACCGACGGATGCTCCAGCGGGACGGCAAGGTCAGCCGTCAGGTCGCGGACATCGCCGAGGAGTTCCGCCGCGGGTTCGAGGCCGTGAACGCGATCGACCGCCCGGCGGTCTCGATCTTCGGTTCGGCTCGAACCGATGAGCATGACCCCTCGTATGCGTCCGCGGTCGCCACGGGTCGGACGTTCGCCGAACGCGGGTGGGCGGTGGTCACCGGCGGCGGTCCGGGGATCATGGAGGCCGCGAACCGCGGGTGCCGCGAAGGCGCCGGGCTCTCGGTCGGCTTCAACATCCGTCTTCCGCATGAACAAGGAGACAATGGATACCTGGACGTCGCCCTCGAGTTCTCGCACTTCTACGCCCGCAAGACGATGTTCGTGAAGGCCGCCGAAGGGTTCGTCGTCTTCCCCGGAGGCTTCGGAACCCTCGACGAGCTCTACGAGTCGCTCACCCTGATCCAGACCGGTGTGATCCGTCACTTCCCCGTCGTGCTGTTCGGCAGCGACCATTGGGCGCCACAGCTCTCCTGGTGGCGGGGAGACCTGCTGAACGACGGGCTGATCGCACCGGATGACCTGCACCTCGTCTCCGTCACCGACGATCCGGTGGTCGCGGTGAAGACCGTGATCGACTGCTACGAGCGCACGTGTGACCACGACATCGCCGACGAAGAGATCCCAGGCGAGTGACCGGCATCGAGGCCGAGTTCCTGAAAGACGGCGGACAGACGGCGGCCGACGTCGCCGACCGGTTGGTCGCGTTCCTTGCGC
>JAYUAK010000325.1:0-8713 GCA_043741335.1 Actinomycetota bacterium | reverse complement strand
TTCGCGAAGTCATCGCGTTGGAGCATCTGCGCCACCGTGTACGAGGAGGTGAGGCGAAGGACGCCCTCCATGTCCAGCCCCTCGAGCCATTCCGAGTTGTAGCGGACCTCCAGACGCTCGTCCGACACGATCAGGCCGAACTGCTCCAGTAGGCGCTCCGCGAACGCTTGTACGACGTCCTTGTCCAGGCGCGGACGGGTCTCCGACTTCCCAGACGGATCGCCGACCCGGGCAGTGAAGTCGCCCACGATCAAGACCGCGGTATGCCCGGCGTCCTGGAACTGTCGCAGCTTCCGAAGCACGACCGCCCATCCAAGCGTGACGTCCGCCGCTGTCGGATCCAGCCCAAGCTTCACGCGGAGCGGCCGTCCGAGCCCGAGCTTCTCCTCGAGTCCACCTTCCGGCGCGATCTCCGCGGTCCCGTCCTTCAGCAGGGCGAGGGGGTCGGGAGCCATGGCGACCGGATGCTACCAGCGAGAAGTGGAGCCACGGGTAGACTCGCCTAGGTGAGGAGGAGCCGAGGACCCGCCCTCGTCGGCCTCGCCATCTTCGCGGCGTTCTCGGTCGCGTGTGGCGGCCTTCCTCGTCTGTCCGACTACCGTAAGCAGGCCCTTCCGCTCGCTCAAACCTCGTTCTTGTACGCCTCGGACGGGACCCTCATCACTGAGCTGCACGCTGGTGAGGATCGAGTGGTGCTCTCTCGGGCACAGATGCCGCAATCGCTCCGCGACGCTGTCGTTGCGATCGAGGACAAGCGCTTCTTCGTTCACCACGGTGTCGACCTTCGCGCCATCGTCCGCGCTGCCTACGCCGACGTCACGGCGGGCAGGATCGTGGAGGGTGGGTCGACGATCACGCAGCAGCTGGTGAAACAGCTGTACGTTGGGAGTGACGAGACCCTCCGGCGGAAGATCGATGAAGCCGTGCTGGCGTGGCAGCTCGAAGATCAGTTGACGAAGGACCAGATCCTCACGAAGTACCTGAACACGGTCTACTTCGGACAAGGCGCGTACGGCATACAGGCGGCGGCCCGCTCGTACTTCGGGATCGACGCGAAAGAACTCACCCTCGCCGAAGGCGCGCTCCTCGCCGGCCTGATCCGGGCCCCCAACGACTTCGACCCGTTCGCTCACCCGGTCCACGCCCGCGTGCGGCGGAACGAGGTGCTCCGCCAGATGCTCGACCAAGGCATGGTGTCTCAGGCCGCAAAGGACGAGGCAGTTGCGGAGCCCATCGAACTCCATGCACCGACGTCGCAAGACCGGTACTCCTTCCCGTACTTCGTGGACTACTTCAAGCAGTGGTTCCTGTCGAACCCGGCGTTCGGAAAGACGCGGGATGATCGGTACCAGCTCCTGTTCACCGGCGGACTGCGGATCACCACAACCCTCGATCCGCACCTCCAGCTTGCCGCGCAGACCGCCGTGCGTTCGGTTCTCGCCTACCCCGGGGATCCGTCCGGCGCGATGACCGTCATCGATCCCCGAACGGGCTACGTACGGGCGATGGTCGGAGGCAAGGACGCGGACTATTGGGACGCGAACTCCGGAGACGGTCGCGTCAACCTCGCAACCGGAGGAAGCACTGGACGTCAGGCCGGGTCGTCGTTCAAGCCGTTCGCGCTCGTCGCCGCTCTCGAGCGGGGCATCTCGCCGAGCACGGTCTTCGCTGCCCCGTCCTCGATCGACATCCCGCTCGACGACGGGCAGGTGTGGCACGTCTCGAACGCCGAGCCGAGCAGCTACGGAAGCCTCACACTCGAGCAAGCGACGATCTCGTCAGTGAACACCGTCTTTGCCCAGTTGATCGACGAACTGGGAGCACAGACGGTCGTCGACGTCGCGAAGCGCATGGGGATCCGTTGTTGCCAGCGTGTCTCGGAACCGAAACGTCCCCTGCTTCCCTACCTCTCGGCCGTGCTGGGGACGAACGAGGTCAATACGCTCGAGATGTCCTCGGCATACGGCACCCTCGCGACGGGTGGCCAACACGTGAACCCCATCCCCGTGATCAGCATCACGGACTCGCAAGGCGGTCTGATCTGGCAGGCGAACCCAAGACCCAGGCAGGTCGTCGACCCCGCGGTCGCATCGGCCGCCGACCAGATCCTCCAGAAGGTCGTCCTCTACGGCACCGGAACTGCAGCCAACATCGGGCGGCCCCAGATCGGGAAGACGGGCACGAACCAGAACTACGCCGACGCTTGGTTCGTCGGAGCGATCCCGCAACTCGTGGCCGCAGTCTGGGTGGGTTTTCCGCAAGGACAGATCTCGATGCAAGCGGGCCTCACGCGAATCACGGTGTTCGGGGGGACCTGGCCCGCGCAGATCTGGCGGCTGTTCATGGAGAAGGCCGCCCTGACGTTCCCAGTACGCAACTTCCCCACTCCCGACGTCAACTACATCGCCGTAGCGGTCGACGTGACGCAGAGCCCCTATTGCCTGCCGAACCAGTTCACGCTTCCCCAGAACGTCCAAACGCTCGAGTTCATTGCAGGGACAGAGCCGACGCAGACGTGCACGACACCGACCTCGCTCCAATCGGTCCCGGTGCCATCCGTCGTCGGACTCTCGCAAGCCGCGGCCATGACGATCCTCGGCGACGCCGGGTTCTACGTGAAGGTCTTCGTCGAGGTGTCGACCCAACCGGCGGGAACCGTGATCTCCCAGAGTCCCTCGGCCGGTGTCTCTGCGTATCAGACGAGCTCTGTCACGATCACCGTGTCGAAGGACCTCTCTTCTCCGAGCGGCTAGCATCTCGCGAACGTCCTTTGGAGACAAACGGGTCGTCCTGCACGAAGAACCGCCAGGGAAGCTCGATGCCTTCTCCGATCCCGATGCGCGGCCCTGCGACGATCGACGCGGCGGCGGCGGGCGTCCCCTCGGCGATCCATATTTCGCCTCCTCGCACGACGTCGATCCCGTCGAACGACCGGTCCACGCCGAACGCCTGGCACAGCCTGGCCGGTCCCGAGCACAGCTCCCACTCCGACGTGCGCCCTCGCGATGTACGCATCTCGGTAAGGCCGCTGAGGGGCTCGGCTGCCCGCAGCAAGACCGCCGCTCCTTCCCCCACACGGCCGGACACGACGTTCATACAGAAATGCATGCCGTATGTGAAGTAGACGTACAAGCGGCCCGGCCCGCCGAACATGGCCCCGTTCCGCGACGTCGGGCCCCGGAACGCGTGACTCGCAGGGTCATCCTGCTCATAGGCCTCGGTCTCCACGATCCGCGCCGCCAGGAGCGTCCCCGCAGCCAGGCGTCGGACGAGGACCCGGCCGAGGAGATCCGGTGCCACCTCGATGGCAGGTCGCTCGTAGAAGCCTCGCGGGAGCCGCCGACCCGTCTTCAGGTAGACCGTCCCTTCCGCAGGAATGTTCGGAGCTTCGCGATGGGCCAGGTATTGATCACCGCGTCCTTCGTGAGCCATCCTCGTTGCGCCGTAGCGACGCCGAACCGCATGAGCGACAGGTGACCGGTGGCGTGAGAGTCGGTGTTCACCGCGAACTTCACGCCGTACCGGCGCGCCCAGAGGATGTGCTCATCCTTCAGGTCGAGTCGCTCGGGAAACGAGTTCACCTCGAGCGCAGTGCCGGTTCGGGCCGCGGCTTCGAAGACTGCCTCGAAGTCGAGCTCAACGGGCGGCCGCTTGCCGATCAGGCGACCGGTCGGGTGGCCGATCACGTTCACGTACGGGTTCTCCATGGCGCGGATCACCCGCCCGGTCATCTCGTCCCGAGGCTGCGTGAAGTGCGAATGGACCGACGCGACGGTCAGATCGAAGCCGGCCAGGAACTCGTCCGGCCAGTCCACGTTTCCTTCTGGATCGATGTTCAGCTCGGTGCCGTGCAGCAGTGTCATCTCGTGCTCGGACTGGAGCTGACGGAGTTGCTCGCGCTGGGCCAGGATCTTGTCGTCGGTCATCCGCTGCATCGCGAGGTTCGGCGCGTGATCGGTGACGGCGTAGTAGGAGTAACGGAGCGTGCTCGCCGTTTGAAGCATCTGCTCGAGCGAGGCAAGCCCGTCAGTCAGATTCGTGTGGGTATGCAGATCCCCGCGGATCTGTTTCTGCTCGAGGACCTTGGGAAGCTCGCCAGCGAGACCGGCCTCGACCTCGCCGCGATCCTCGCGGAGCGTTGGTTCGACAAAGGGGAGGCCCAGCCGCTGGTACACCTGTTCCTCGGTTTCGGCGGCCAGCAGGACGCCGCTCTTCGCGTCGAACAGCCCATACTCGTTCAACTTCAGCCCTGCGCGCACGGCCATCTCGCGTATGCGGACGTTGTGCGCCTTGGATCCGGTGAAGTAGATCATCGCGGCACCCCAGACCTCGGGGGAGACGACGCGGAGATCGACCTGCAGACCTCCCGCCGTCACGATCGAGGACTTCGTCTCGCCGTGTGCAAGCACGCGAGTGACCGTTGGCTGCGCGACGAAAGCATCCATGATCGGAGCGGCGTCGATGCTCGTCACGAGCAGGTCGACATCACCGATCGTCTCGCACATCCTCCGGAGAGATCCCGCATAGGCCGCCCTGCGAACCTGCTTCATTCCGATGAGCTCCGCCACCAGTGCCTCGGCCAAGTCGAGCGCAACGCCCACGAGGACTCGGCCGCCCGAAGCGGATAGCTGCTCGAGACCCCGCAAGATGTTCTCCTGGGTCTTGCCGCCGAACCCCTTGAGCGAAGCAACCCGGTCGTCCTCGATCGCGGCCACGAGATCCTCCACAGAGGAGACCTCCAGCTCCCGATACAGGACCATGGCTTTCTTCGGACCCAGCCCTGGGATCGACATCAGCTCGCGAACGCCCGCGGGGATCTGCGAGCGGAGCGCTTCCAAGTCCTCAAACGTCCCCGTCTGGAGAAACGCATGGATCTTCTCGGCGATCGACTTCCCAATGCTTGGTATCTGGAGGATGCCTTTCAGATCGAGCTCCGAAACGTCGGCGTAATACCCGCCCACAGCCCGCGCGGCCTTCTCGTACGCCCGTGGCTTGAACGGGTCCTCGGAGAGGATCGAAAGCAGGTCGGCGAACTCCAGGAGGGCCCGCTCGACGTCGTCGTTCGCCCGCGCCATGCGCGTCCCTCAGGCGAGATCGAAGAGGAAGAGCAATAGTGCCTTCTGCGTGTGCAGGCGGTTCTCGGCCTGATCCCACACCGCGGATCGCGGGCCGTCGATCACCTCGGCAGCGATCTCCATCCCACGGTGGGCGGGCAAACAGTGCATCACCACGACGGCAGGCGAGGCGAGGCTCACGAGCTTTTCGTCCACCTGATATCCGCGGAACACCAGCTCCCGTTCGTCGGCCTCGTTTTCCTGGCCCATGCTCGCCCACACGTCCGTGTACAGCACGTCGGCGCTTTCAGCCGCTTCCATGGGGTCGTGCAACACCTCGATCGCGCCGCCCGTCTGCTCGGCGATCTCCGCAGCCCGGTTCACCACCTGGGGGATCGGACCAAATCCGGGAGGGGTCGCAACCCTCACTCGCATCCCCACCTTCGCGCCCGCGAGGAGCAGGGAGTGCGCGACGTTGTTGCCGTCACCAAGATACGTGAGGGTGCGACCATCGAAGCCGCCCAAGCGCTCCCTCACCGTGAAGAGGTCCGCGAGTGCCTGGCAGGGATGCTCGAAGTCTGACAGCGAGTTCACGACCGGCACCGACGCCGCCGACGCGAGGAGCTCCAATCGTTCCTGCTCGAACGTCCGAAGCACGATGGCGTCGACGTATCGACTGAGTACGCGGCCCGTATCTTCGATGGTCTCGCCACGGCCGAGCTGCAGCTCGGAGGACGAGATGACGAGCGCATGTGCGCCCAACTCCGCGACCCCGACCTCGAAGGACACCCGGGTTCGGGTCGACGGCTTCTCGAAGATCAAGGCAACCGAGCGCCCGCGAAGCCGATCCGCATAGGCCCCGGGGTCGGCCTTCACCTTGCCTGACAGCTCGAGGATCGTAACGAGCTCCTCGGGACTCAGGTCGTCCACGGACAAGTAGTTGCGCGCCATCGGCGCGGAGTCTAACCCGCGCTCCCGCTTCCCTGCTCCCAGCTATCCGCTCCGGAGCTCTCCACCGAGACGCTCACGCACGCGCAGGCGGATGCGTTCGACCGCCTCGTCGGCCTCTTCTCGCTCCAACGTGCGCGAGGGATCCCGGAAGTCGAACGAGAACGCGAGACTCTTCTTGCCTTCCGGCAACGGCGGGCCGTCATGGACGTCGAAGAGCACACATGAGGCCAGAAGCTCACCGCCGGCCTGCCGGATAGCCTCTTCGACCGCTCCATGAGACACGTGCTCGTCCAGCACGAAGGACAGATCGCGCCGGATCGGCGGGAACCTCGGAACATCGTTGCTGTTGACCTTCGTTGCCGCGTGCCGCATCAAAGCACCGACCTCGAGCTCAGCTGCCGCGACCCGGCCGGTCACATCGAGCGACTCGACGACCGCGGGATGCAGCTCCCCCAACACGCCGACGGTCTGCCCATCCACCAGAACGAACCCCGAACGACCGGGATGGAACGGAGGACCGACCGGCTCTCCGAGCGACCATGCGATGCCGAGGTCGGTCATGAGGGCCTCAACGGCGCCCTTCGCGTCGAAGAAGTCGAACTCGCGACGGCCCGTCCATCCGTCTTCTGCGGCCCCGGTCATCGCGAACGCGGCCTTCGGCCGCTCTTCGGGCGCTCCATCTACCAGGTGGAACACCGTCCCCACCTCGAAGAGGGAGATGCTTCGAGCCTGCCGATTAGCGTTGCGTCGGATCGCCTTCAGTAGGCCCGGCGTGAGGCGTGTCCGCAGCCACCCCTGGTCCGCCTGCAGCGGGTTCGTGACCCGGATGGCGTCGCCGTCGCCGGTGAGCTCGAGGTCCGCCTCGGACGCGAACGGGAACGACCACAGCTCCCGGAGGCCAGCCCGCATGAGCGAGCTCCGAACACGAGCCCGGAACGCGTACCCGTCGGGCGTTGCCCCTGCCTGGCGTACGGGTGGAAGCGTCGAACCGACGCGCTCGTACCCCTGGACTCGAACGACTTCCTCGATGAGATCCACCTCGCGCTCGATGTCCGCGCGGTAGCCCGGAACCTCGACCGTGACCTCGTCGCCCTGCATCTCCGCCGGCATCATGAGTCGATCGAACACGTCGCTCGCATCCTTGGCCGATACGTCGTATCCGATGAGCGTCGTCGCGCGGCTCGCACGCATCGTGACCCGTCGTCGAGGTGGGGCGCCGCCCGACTCGACCGCGCCGGAGAGCACGCGGGCTCCACACCAAGCGGCCATCAGAGCGCAGGCCCGGTCCGCACCCGTCGGCACGGCCTCGGGGTCGACCCCTCGTTCGAACCGCATGGAGGCTTCGGTAGAAAGATCGATCCGTCGCCGTGTCCGCTGGACACCACCACGCTCGAACGACGCCGCTTCCAGAAGGATGTCGCTCGTGCGATCGGACATCTCCGCTAGCGCCCCCCCCATCACGCCCGCGACCGCAACCGGCCGCTCGACGTCGCAGATCAGCAGGTCGTCGGTCGTGAACGTTCGTTCCTCGTCGTCGAGGGTAACGAGCTTCTCGCCATCTTCCGCCCGACGAACGACGATGCCCGGCCCCTTCAGAAGCGTCAGGTCGAACGCGTGGAGCGGCTGACCGATCTCGAACATGGCGTAGTTGGTGGCGTCCACCGCCGCCGAGATCGGTCGCATCCCGGCCGCCGTCAGTCGAGCTTGCACACGGATGGGGGACGGAGCGTTCCCAACGTGCCTCAAGATGCGTGCCAGGTACCGGGGGCACCGCTCGAGATCCTGGATCTCGACCGTCGCGACACCCTCGGCGGGCTCCTCGTCCTCCTCGAAGTTCGTCGTGGGCGGAACGAATGCAACGCCGGTGGCCGCAGCAACTTCCCGAGCGACACCGATGACGGACAAGAAGTCCGCCCGGTTCGGTGTCACCTCGATGTCGAGCACCGCTTCGTCCAGCCCCAGGACCGCCTTCAGATCGTCTCCTGGCGACAAGCCTTCGGGGAGCAGGAGGATGCCTTCGTGCAGGTGCGTGATCCCCAGCTCCATCGGCGAGCAGAGCATGCCGTCGGACACCACACCTCGGATCTCACGGGCGGTAAGCGGCGTGGGGAACGCTGGCACGCTGGCCCCTGGTCCCGCCAGCGGGACCAGGTCCCCCGGCGTCATGTTCCGCACACCCACCACCACCTCACGCTCGGCCGCTCCGGTGGATACCCTTGCCAGGCAAAGCTTGTCCGAGTTGGGGTGATCGCGGACCTCCATGACCTTCGCAACGACGACGCCGTCCAGCCCGTTCCATGGACGTTCGATGCGGTCCACCTCGGCGCCTTTGGCGGTCAGAAGCTCCGCGAGATCCTCCGCGGACAGGTCGACGGGGCAGAACTCCAGCAACCAGGAGCGAACGATCTTCACGCGACGCCTTCGAATCGCTCGAGGAATCGGACGTCGCCCTCCGCGAACACCCGGAGGTCCGGGACGTCGTATTGGATCATCGCAACGCGCTCGATCCCCAGCCCGAAAGCGAACCCCGTGTATCGCTCGCTGTCGTATCCGCAGTTCTCCAGGACCTTCGGGTGCACCATCCCTGCCCCGAGCAGTTCGATCCACCCGTTGCCGCACGTTCGGCAGCCGACGCCGTCGCAGAGGAAACAGGACACGGCGACCTGCGCTCCTGGCTCGACGAATGGGAAGTAGTCGGGGTTCAAACG
>JAYUAK010000324.1:0-3764 GCA_043741335.1 Actinomycetota bacterium | reverse complement strand
AGGAGATGGCCGCTCGATCACAGAGTCTCTCGACGGAGCTCGCCGAGCTGTCTCGCGACGTGCGCGACTACCGAGAGGGTCTCGCGGCAGATCCCGCGCGATTGCAGGAGATCCGCGAGCGCGTAGCCGCGCTCAAGGCGCTCCAACGCAAGTATGGGGCGACCGACGAAGAAGTGCTCGGCTTCCTTGCGGAAGCCTCCAGGCGCCTTCTGTCGCTCGCCACCGCCGACGAACGGTTGGCGGAGCTGGCCGGCGAGGCCGAGCGGTTCGGAAGAGCGCTAGAGGAGCAGGCGGCGGTCCTGACGCGGGCGCGCGAGGTCGCGGCGCCGGCGCTCGGCGCGGCCCTGGAACGCGAGCTGCACGAGTTGGGCATGCCCGGCGCGACGGTGGTGGTCGTTCTCGATCCTCTGGGCGAGCTCGGGGCCACCGGAGCCGAGCGGGCCGAGCTCCGCTTGTCGCCCTCGCCGGGACAGAAGGCGGCCCCGCTCGCGAAGACCGCATCGGGCGGAGAGCTGTCTCGAACCATGCTCGCCTGCCGAAGCGTGTTGGCGGATCTGGACGACGTCCCCACGCTCGTGTTCGACGAGGTCGACGCGGGGATCGGGGGCGAAGCGGGGTTGGCGGTCGGGCGCCGCCTGGCGCGGCTGGCCGAGGAGCGTCAGGTACTGGTCGTGACCCATCTTCCGCAGATCGCGTGCTTCGCCGACCGGCACATCTTGGTCGAAAAGGACGGAGGGACAGCGACGGTTCGAGGTCTCTCCGACGACGAACGTGTTCACGAGCTCTCGCGCATGCTCGCCGGTCTCACGGGTAGCGAGGGGGCCGTCACCCACGCGGAGGAGCTCCTCGCGGCGGCCTCCGCCTCGCGCGCGCCGACGGCCTGACATCGCCTTCGCAGGACGACCGATCCGGCTGTGCGCGTTCACCAGCGCCGTTGGGCTACCCTCCCATGTGACCCGGGTGCAAGCCGGTCCGGATGGTGACCCGGTGAGACCCGAAGGAAGGAGCCCACACGTCCACGTCCAAGACTCGAGGACCGCACCGTTGGTCCGCTCGGCGCGGCCGGGTGGAGGCGGGGGTCGCCCGTGTCGACCGGCGAACGAAGGATCTGGTTCCCAGGGCCGACCCAGGTGATGTCGCGGTGATCGATCATGAAGACCTCGACCGGGTGGCCGCCGAAGGTCTGGTGGAAGCCGGTGTATCCGCCGTGGTGAACGCCTCGGCGTCGATCAGCGGCCGTTACCCGAACCTTGGGCCCTTGATCCTGACCGATGCGGGTATCCCGCTGATCGATCAGATCGGGCCGCTCCTGATGGACAAGGTGCGGGAAGGCGACGTCGTGCGTCTGGCAGGTGACCGGGTGTACGTGGGCGACCGACTCATCGGGGTGGGGATCCGACAGGGCCATGACTCGGTCGTTCGCGATATGGAGGCCGCACAAGCGGCGCTCGGCCAGCGATTCGAGAGCTTCGCCCGCAACACGCTCGAATACCTGCAGGAAGAGCGCGACCTGCTGTTCGGCGGATCCGGCCTGCCGGAGCTGCGCCACGAGCTCGCCGGGCGTCCGGTGCTCGTCGTCGTCCGCGGCTACAGCTACCGGGAGGATCTGGCGGCGCTGCGGGCATACATCCGGGATACCCGTCCCGTGCTGATGGGAGTGGACGGTGGCGCCGACGCGCTGCTCGACGAAGGCTACGTGCCCGACCTGATCCTCGGCGATATGGACAGCGTCTCCGATCGAGCGCTGGGACTCGCGATGAAGGGTCGACGCGGGCATCAGCCGACCGAGATCGTGCTGCACGCATACACCGACGGGCACGCTCCCGGAGCGGCTCGCCTGGAACGTCTCGGCGTGCCGTACGCGGTCGTTCGGTCCGCCGGGACGAGCGAAGACGTCGCCTTCTTGCTCGCCCACGAGAAGCGCGCCGATCTCATCGTCGCCGTCGGCACGCACGGGAACCTACGGGAGTTCCTGGACAAGGGTCGTAGCGGCATGTCCAGCACGTTTCTGGTGCGTCTGCGCGTGGGCGAGATCCTGGTTGATGCGAAGGGTGTGTCCAGGATCTACGGGAACTCGCGTATGCGCGCGCGGGAAGCGTTCCTGTTGGTCGGCTCGGCGATGCTGACCATGCTGATCCTCGTCGCGGCGATCTCTCCGTCCGTGCGCCTGTTCTTCGATCTCGCGTTCGAGCACGTGCGGGAGTGGTTCTTCCATCTGAAAGGGCTCGTGTGATCCCCTGGCGGTATCACCTTGTCTCGATCATGGCGATCTTCCTCGCGCTCGGTCTGGGCGTGGTCGTGGGAACGACGGTCATCAATCCCGGCCTGGTGAAGACCCTGAACGACCAGACCGATGGGCTGAAGCGGGACGTGCAGGATGGCCTTCAGGAACGTCAGGACCTTCAATCGCAGTTGGACACGATGAGCACGTTCAGCGAACAGGCGATGCCGTACTTGGTGGGAGAAGCGCTTATCGGCGAACAGGTCGTGATCGTGACCGAGGAAGGGGTCGATGCTCACGCGATCTCAGAGATGCGGAAGGCACTCGATCTCTCTGGCGCCGAAGTCATAACCACGTTCACGGTCCGCGCAACGATGGCCGCGGACAGTCCGCCCACCAAGCAGGACCTCGCGACCTTGCTCGGACAATCGCAGAGCACGCTTGCCGACCAGCTCATGTTGGACGCCGCCCAAGCCTTGGCGGATCGCCTGGCGAAGGATCCCCGCAGTGATCTATCGGGGAGCCCCGATGTGCTCGGGGAGCTGTTGTCGCAGGGATTCTTGATCTCGTCGTCGCCGGGGATCTCCAGCGCCACCCTTGACGGGATCGGCGGTCGCGGACAGTTGGTCGTGACGATCGGTGGCGGCGCGATCGACGAGCTCGTCCCTGCCTCAGCCGTCTTCCTTGCCCCGTTCGTGACGGACTTGATCGACGCCGGTGTCATGACAGGGGCCGGCGAGGCCCTCGCAGCGGCAGATGGGTTCGTGACCGGGCTCCGATCGGCGGCCGACGACCCCTCCGCGGCAGCTCTCGTGACGGTGGACAATGTGGATCTTCCCATCGGCGGATCCGCCATGGTGCTGGCGCTCGCCGATGCGATCTCGCAGGGAACCGGCGGCGACTACGGCGTGAAAGATGGCGCGTCCCGTTTGCTCCCGCCGCCGGCATGACGGACGTCGCCCCGCGAATCGTCGCCTTGGTGCCCGCACGAGATGAAGAGGCAACCGTCGGGAACACGGTCGAGGCGCTGCTTCGGCTGCCGATCGGTGAGGTGGTTGTCGTGGACGACGGGTCTTCCGACGCCACGACCTCGGTGGCGCTCGCGGCCGGCGCCACCGTGCTCCGGATCCCGGGCCATGCAGGGAAGGGCGGAGCCATGGAGGGGGCACTGTTGCGGCTCCCGCCGGCCGATATCTGGTTGTTCACCGACGCCGATCTGGGCTCGAGTGCCGAGGGGCTGGGGATGTTGCTCGAGATCGTTGTGTCGGGGCGAGCGGATCTGGGGATCGCGTTGTTCCCGCGTCAGGACGGGGGCGGCTTGGGAACGGTGAAGCGCTCGTCGGCAGGTGCGATCCGACTGCTCTCGGGCTTCCGGGCCGACGAGCCACTTTCCGGGCAACGTGCGATCACGGCAGCGTGCCTCGATGCCGTGAGGCCTTTCGCGGGCGGGTTCGGGGTGGAAACCGCCATGACGATCGACGCGGTGCGTGCCGGGTTCCGCGTGGTGGAGGTCCCCGTGCCCGGGCTCACGCATCGCGCGACC
>JAYUAK010000323.1:0-3766 GCA_043741335.1 Actinomycetota bacterium | reverse complement strand
TGAAGGGTCGGTCCTTATCGATCCAGAAACCTACTTCAATGGGTACAACACGATGATCAACGGGATCGATGCCGAGGCGGTTCGGGGCGCACCGACGTTTGGGCAGCTGTGGCCGACGATCACGGAGCTCCTTGACGACAACCTGGTCGCTGCTCACAACGCGAGCTTCGACATGGCGGTGCTGCGGAGCTCGGCGGCGCGCTACCGCGTGGAGACCGGGCCGACCATCGACCTCGTCTGCACCTACCGGCTGGCGAAGCGGGTCATGCCGGGGATGCCGTCCTACAGCCTGAGCTATCTCGCTCCGCGCTTCGGTATCGACCTCGAGCACCACGACGCAGGCGAGGATGCAAGAGCCTGTGCCTAGCTTGCCGAGGTGATCGTGCGGCAGGCCTCAGCGTCAAGCCTCATTGATGTAGTGGAGGCGGCAGGGGGCCGGCCGGGTCACCTGACCGCGGGCTCGTACATCGCCTACAGCTCGTTGTTGAGCTATGACCTACCGTCCCAGGACGGGGACACAGCGGCCAACCCAGAACATCCGCTCTACGGCAAGAACGTGTCTTCACCGGAGGAATGCTCTCGATGATTCGGAGAGAGGCTGCGGATCAACTGGTGCAGGTTGGAGGCAACTTCCGGAACTCTGTGTCGAAGAAGCTCGACTATCTCGTGATTGGTGACGCCGACTTTGTCGAGTTCGCGGACGGGTGGATGACGGGGAAGCTCACGAAGGCGAGCGAACTCGTCGCCGAGGGCGAGCCGATCGAGATCATCTCGGAGCGGCAATTCCTCGAATTCCTCTACTCCTGAGGAGTAGCCTACGCCGAAGCCTGCAGGCGGCTGAGGGTGTGACGGTTCAGGCGTTCGGCGTCACGACGCGGGACGCGACCGACCAGAGACCGTCGCCGCCGTACACGAAGACCGTCGTTCGCGTCGCGCTCGGGCAGCAGTGCGCGTCGCCTTGTCGAAACACGGCCGCGCGTAACACGAGCCCGGCCGGGTCGGTCGAGACGTCGTACGTCGCGTCGCACGTCTGGCTCTCGTAGACCTGCGTGTTCGACGCCAGGTCCAGCACGCGCCAGGTGCCGCACGCGCCTGAGCCGCCGATGTCTTCGAACACGAGGGCGTCGGGCGATCCGTCGGCCGTGGCGTCGCCGATCAACGTGTGGATCTGCAAGACGCCCGCTTCCGCCGGATCGGACAGGCCGAAGACGGGTTGCCACGGCGGCGAGTCCGGGAAGCGACGCCACACAACTATGCCGCGCTCCTGCCGCAGTGGATCGTCGCTCGGTGCCGCGAATGCCACCAGCGCGAACTGCGTTCCGTCGGGCGCGATCGCCGGCCAGCTGTCGGTGGGCGTCGTTCCCACCGGGACCAGGGCGTTCGCGGGCAGGTCGGCCGCGTCGACGTCCTGCGCGTAGGAGGCAGGAGTGCCCGCCGGAACATCGACCGGCTCGATCGATGACGACGGGGACGGCGATGCCGAGACGGAAGAACTCGCCGGGGTCGGGCTCGCGGAGCGGGAAGTCAGGCTCGGCGAAGTGGGATTCGGCGTGCTGCCCCCACACGATGCCGCGCCCAGCGTCGCGGTCATCAGCAACACGCGCGCTCGTCTCCGCATGAGCGGGATGCTAACGGCGCCGACGTAGGATGCCCGCATGACAGCCGATCTCACGCCCAAGCGCGCGTCCGACTCCCACGTGACGCTCACGCAGATGATGGAGGTAACCGACGCGAACGTGGCCGGCAACGTCCACGGGGGTGTGATCATGCGCCTGGTCGATACGGCTGCGGCGTTGGCCGCGATCCGTCACGCCGGAGGCCTCGCGGTGACGGTTTCCTTGGACGAGATGACATTTCTGGAGCCCGTGCACATCGGCGACGTTGTGACGTTGCATGCTGCCGTGAACGACGTCGGCACCACGTCGATGGAATGCGGGGTCCGCGTCGAGGCCGAGAACCCGATCAGCGGCTCGCGGGTGCACGCTGCCAGCGCCTACCTGGTGTTCGTCGCGATCGACGAGGAAGGCCATCCGCGCCCGGTCGCGCCGCTCGTCGCGGAGAGCGAGACCGAACAGCGTCGCCAACGCGAGGCCAAGCTCCGCCGGCAGACCCGCATGGACCACAAGCAGGCCGTCAAGGCCGCCCGCGCCGCTCCATGACGCCCCTCCGACGCCATCGGATGCTCCTGTGGGCAGCAGCGATCGTCCTCGCGGCAGCGGGAGTATGGGCGCTGCTCGTTCCTCGGTATCTACGCGGCCATGGAGACACCCTGAAGGGTCCGCCGGTTCCGATCTGGGAGAACAACACCGAGCTCCGTTTGGCCATCCTCGCGGTGGGCATCGTGATGGCGGTTGTGCTCCTCGTCCTGGCGCGTCGTTCCTCGTCGAACTGACCGCTCACATCCCCGTCTCTCCCGAGGGCGCGCACGTCATCGTGGGAGGATGGAAGGTAATCGCTCGACGAAGGGGACGACGCAACGATGACCTCTGATCTGGCCAGCGCTCGCGGTTCGCTCGAGACTGCGGACGGTACCGTCGGCATCTATCGCCTCGACGGCGTCGACATCGGCCGTCTGCCGAAGACCGTCAAGATCCTGCTGGAGAACCTGCTGCGCCGCGCCGGGACCCGGGACGTTTCCGACGAAGATGTGCACGCCCTCGCCGCGTGGCCGGGCACCGCCCGCGACATCGCATTCATGCCCGCGCGCGTCCTGATGCAGGACCTGACCGGCGTGCCCGCGGTCGTCGACCTGGCGGCGATGCGCTCGGCGATGGCTCGCAACGGCGGCGACCCGTCGAAGGTCGATCCGCTCGTCCCCGCCGACCTGATCATCGACCACTCGGTGCAGGTCGACCTGTTTCGCACCGAAGGCGCGTACGCCGCGAACATCGAGTTCGAGTACCGCAGGAACGCCGAGCGGTACGCGCTGCTCCGCTGGGCGCAGCAGGCGTTCGACGGGCTCCGTGTGGTGCCACCCGGCGCCGGCATCTGCCATCAGGTGAACCTCGAACATCTCGGACAGGTCGTCACGGTGAGGGACGGCGTCGCGTTCCCCGACACGCTCGTCGGCACCGACTCCCATACCACCATGATCAACGGCCTCGGCATCCTGGGATGGGGCGTCGGAGGCATCGAGGCCGAGGCCGCCATGCTCGGGCAGCCGATGTTCCTGCCGCAGCCGATCGTGATCGGCGTCCGGATGATCGGCGTGCTTCCGCCGGGCACGACCGCGACCGACCTTGTGCTCACGCTGACTGAGATGCTCCGCGCACACGGCGTCGTGGGCCGGTTCGTCGAGTTCTTCGGCGACGGACTGTCGACGCTCTCGATCGCCGATCGCGCCACCCTTTCGAACATGTGTCCCGAGTACGGTGCCACGGCCGCGTACTTCCCGATCGACGCGGAGACGCTCCGGTACCTGACGTTCACCGGTCGCGGCGACCGAGTCGACGTCGTGGAGCGCTACGCCAAGGAGCAAGGGCTCTTCCGCCGCGACGGTGATCCCGACCCGGTCTTCACGGAGGTGCTCGACCTCGACCTGTCCTCGATCGTGCCGTCGCTCGCGGGGCCGAAACGGCCGCAGGACCGTGTGGCGCTTCCGGACGTGTGGAGCTCCTTCTTGAAGGCGTTCCGCAACGGAGCCGAGCCCAACCCGGACGCGGTCGAGATCGGCCGGTTCATGGCCGAAGGTGGCACGACTCGGCAGGACCGGCTCCCCGGCGGCGAAGGTCCCCTCGATGTTGAGTCGACGAGGAGCGTCGACGCC
>JAYUAK010000322.1:0-3771 GCA_043741335.1 Actinomycetota bacterium | reverse complement strand
CGACATGGTCCGCTTCGCGAGCTCGGGGAGCGAGGCGGTGGGTACCGCGGTACGGCTGGCGCGCGCGCTCACGGAACGCACGCTCATCTTGCGGTTCGAGGGGCACTACCACGGGTGGATGGACACGGTCTACTGGAGCAACCACCCGGACCCGTCGAAGGCGGGTCCGGCCGAGCGCCCCGTGCCGGTGCCTGCCGGCCGCGGCATGTTGCCGGAGATGGCCGACTCTCTCGTGATCCTTTCGTGGAACGACGTGGAGTCGTTCGAGGCGGTGATGGCCGAGCGAGGCGATCAGATCGCTGCGGTCATCACCGAGCCCGTGATGCTGAACACGGGGTGCATCCTGCCCGAACCGGGCTACCTGCAACTTCTGCGCGATCGCACGCGCGAACACGGAGCGCTCCTGATCTTCGACGAGGTGATCACCGGGTTCCGATTCGCACGCGGCGGCGGTCAGGAGTTCTTCGACGTGATGCCGGACATCACCACGATGGCCAAGGGTCTCGGCGGCGGGTTCCCGGTCGCGGCGATCGGCGGGACCCGCGAGGTCATGTCGGCCATCGGCGACGGGCGCTACTCCCACTCCGGCACCTACAACTCGAACGTGATCCAGATGGCGGCAGTATCGGCCACGATGGACCTGCTGTCCCCGGCGCGGTACGACGCGGCGCGTGCGCTCGGGCAGTCGTTGATGGACGGGCTCTCCGCGTTGCTCGCGGCCCGCGGGATCGCGTCTCGGGTCGTCGGACTCGGCACCGTGTTCCAGGTGTGGTTCACCGACGAGCCGATCCGGAATTGGCGCGACGCCGAACGGCTCACCGACGAAGCGCTCTTCGGGCGTTGGTGGCAGGCGATGCGTGATCGTGGCGTGCTGTTTCATCCGGCGCCGTTCGAGAACCTGTTCTTCTCCCTGGCGCACACGTCCGAGGACGTCGATCGCACGCTGGAGGCGGCGGAAGGAGCAGTGGGCGCGTTGTGACGTCGGTGGCCACTCGATCCGCTGAAGTGTTCGTCGGGCTGGACCTGGGGACGTCCGGCCTGAAGGGCGTCGCCATGTCGAACGACGGAACCCTCGTGGCGACGGCGTCGGCGGGCTACACGACGAGAAGGCCGCTGCCGGGCCGGGCCGAGCAAGATCCCGAGGATTGGTTCTCCGCCGTCGCCGAGGTGACCGCTGCGTTGGCCGAAACCGTGCCCGTCGCGCGCTGGGCCGGTATCGGACTCTCGGCGATGCTCCCCACGCTGGTGCTTGCCGACCGCGACGGCGCACCGGCCGGGCCGGCGATCACGTGGGAGGACGATCGTGCCGATCCGGAAGGCGAGCGGTACCGCGCGGAGGCCGGCGAGGACGTCCTCTACCGGGAGACCGGCCAGTGGGTCGACGGTCGATACCTGATCCCGATGGTTCGTTGGGTGGCGCGAGAGGATCCGACACGAGCCGAGCGGGCGGCGTGGGTGTTGAGCGCGAAGGATCATCTCTTCTTCCGTTTGACCGGCGACGCGGCGACCGACCCGAGCACGGCGGCCGGGTTCGGGTGCTACTCGCTGGCGGCGGGCCGTTGGAACGAGGACCTGGCCGGCACGGCGGCGGCGAAATTGCCGCCGGTGCATCCGTCGTCGTTCGCTCGCGGGTTGCACGCGGACGCCGCCGCCGCGCTCGGGCTGACTCCCGGGATCCCCGTGTCCCTTGGCGCGGCGGACTCGGTGTGCGGCGCGCTCGGAGCCGGCGTCGTCGACGGAAGCAGCCGCGTATCCGTGTGGGGGACAAGCACCGTGATCATGGGTGTGAGTGCGGATCTCCTGCTGGACCCTCACCATCGGTACCTGGTGACGCCACTCGCGCTGGGTGACTGGTGGGGTTTGGAGATGGATCTGGTGAGCACCGGGAGCGCCATCGAGTGGCTCGCCGCGCTGCTGGACGTGTCCGAAACCGAGCTCTTCGAGTTGGCCGCGTCTTCTCAGCCGGGCGCGAACGGCACATCATTCCTGCCCTACCTCGGGTTCGGCGAGCAGGGTGCGCTTTGGGATCCGTCACTCCGTGGCGCGATCGGCCATCTTACGCTCGCGCATACGCGCGCGGACGTCGCCCGGGCTCTCTTGGAGGGCATCGCGTTGGAGGTCCGAGGGTGCATGCATGTCCTGGATGAGGCCGGAGTCCCGTCTGGGCCGATCGTCGTCGCGGGAGGTGCGGCCGGATCGGAGATGTTCGCCTCCATGCTCGCGGGCGCGACGGGATCGAGCGTCGTGCAGGTCGACGACGGGCGGTGGGTCTCGGCGCGCGGTGCCGCGATCATCGCGGCGAGTAGTGGATCCGTCGATGCGGATGCCGTGCCGCCGCCGTCGGGATCGACGTTCGAGCCGCGACCGGGCGACGCCACGTTCTGGGACAATCTCGCCGCGCGTCACGAGGACCTGCTGCACCGCATGCGCTAGGGAGGGCACCCGTTCCTCCGCGTATCCTCGGAGCACCGGCTTCCACGTGCCGGATCCACCGATGGACTGCGAACACATCGTCTCGGGCATGCTCGGCCAGCCCACGAACGCCCTCTCGAGCTTGGCGTTCGTCGTCTCGGCGGCGTGGATCCTGGTGCTCGCGTTCCGCGGCGAACGCGCGGGGCGTGCGGTACTGATCGTGTTCGCCGTCGCGGTGGCCGCGAACGCGGCCGGGAGCTTCGCGCTCCACGGCCCCGACCCGGGGTGGGCGCAGTGGGCCCACGACGTCGCGATCATGTCCGTGCTCCTATTCATCGGGATCCGCGCGCTCGCACGAGTTCGCGCGTGGCGTCCGTCGGTCGAGATGGCGGGATACACAGCCGCGTTGATCGTCATCGGCGTCGGCCTCGCGTTGATCCACGGGGCGTCCGATCCGTTCGCCGGAACGCTCGCCGCCGGCGCCGTCGTCGGAGAGGTCGCGACACCCCAGGGCGAACGCCACGAGGGTATCGCCCGCGGCGCAGGGCTCGCCGCGATCGGCCTGGGAGGGATCGCGTTCCTGCTGGGCCGGACCGGCTCACCGTTCTGCCGGCCCGAGAGCATGTTCCAGTGGCACGCGCTCTGGCACGTGCTGGTCGCCGTCGCCGTCGTGGCCTACGCCTATGCGATCAGGTGCCAGGGACCCCACGCCCCGCAGTTGCGGTCGTGACAGAACCGAGCGGAGCGGTCATGTCCTCTGCAGCGGAGCGATGGGATCCACCCGCAGCAGGAGCGCACCTGCCGCCACCGCACCCACCGCCGTGGTCGCGAGCCACACCCCCTCCTGCCCCGGCACCGGGAACGCGTTCGCCGCCAGCGCGCCCAACCCCGCGGCGGTCGCCGCCGTCCCCAGAACCGCGACGATCAACGCGAGCCCGGGATCGAGTCGCGACGGCGGGAGCGGCACCGGCCGTTCGGCCCAGCGGAAGGCGAGCATGAACGGCACGAGGCAGATCGTGCACGCGAGCCACCACGCCGGACGCAGCAACCACCACGCGGCGCTGAGCGGCTCTGGCTGCGGCGCGATCCCGGTCGGGAACAGGATCACGGCCGCCAGCACGACGGCGCTCATGTTCCACAGGTAGAACGTCATCACCATGGAGTTCGCGACGATCACGCCGCGCCAGGCGCGCGGGCGCCGCAGCCATCGGTTGCCGGCGTCCTCGAACAGGAGCGTCGCTCCACACTGCCACACCGCCAGGGCCAAGAGCGCGATCGAGGGCGGTTGCACGTTGTCCCGAGTGCCGTGGGTGAGGTCGATCATCGACATCGGGAAGTCGAAGAAGGCGACCAGGACGC
>JAYUAK010000321.1:0-8764 GCA_043741335.1 Actinomycetota bacterium | reverse complement strand
CCGCGAACGACCCCTCGAACGAGCGCTACGGGCACCCGGGCCGCCTTGCCCATCACCAGGCCGCTTGCGGCGGCCACCTCGTCGGCGAGGGCCACGATCGTCACCTCCAGCTCGCGCCCGTAGTGGTCGGGTTCGCCTCGGAGGTCGACGAGCGCGGGAAGACCGGCACACCCGATCGCCACATTCACCAGCCCGTTGCGCCACGGCCGGCCGAACGTGTCCGTCACCACCACGCCGAGCGATCGCAGATCCAGACGCTCCACGAGGGAGCTCCGGATGGCTTCTGCGGACGCGTCCGGATCCACTGGCAGCAACGACACGAACCCGGCCTCGACGTTCGAAGCGTCGACGCCCGCGTTCGCGCAGACGAACCCGTGCTGTGTCTCGGCGATCACCAGGTCGCCCCGCCGCGCAACGACTCGGCGGGTCTCGCGCTCGATCCACATCGATCGGTCGCCTTCGTCTGCAACGACTCGGCCCTCTGCCTTCGAAACGATCTTCTGCGTGACCGCGATGACGTCGCCGTCTTGCACCCCGAGCGCTCGCAACGGCTCGGTGAGGATCGCGGGAAGGTCGTCGCCCTCCTGGATCTCCGGGAGCTCTTCGACGGGCAAGATCTCGATCGTCACGACGCCAGCCGGATCGCGGTTCGGGCGAGGGCGGCGGCGACATCGTCGTCGCGCATCACCGTATCGGTGACGGCCACGCGAAACCCGAGCTCGTCCTCGATCTGGGGCGCCAAGTCGCGGTCGCGCTCATCGATCACCCATCCGGTGAGCAGATCCCCATACGCGCGCGCGGCGCCCAGAGCCGAGACTTCCAGGCCGGCGACCGGCATCAGCTTGTCGGCCATGCCGGCGAGCGGGGCCCCACCGACGATCGGCGAGACCCCGACGACCGGACCTTGCCGCGCGGCCACCGCCTCGGTGATGCCCGGCACGGCGAGGATCGGACCGATCGAGACGATGGGGTTCGAAGGACAGATGAGCAGGACGTCCGCGCCCGTGATGGCGTCCAGAATGCCGGGCGAGGGTCTCGCCTGTTCGATCCCTTCGAACCTGATCGCCTTCACCGGGTCGGCTGCGCGCCGCTTCACCCAATACTCCTGGAAGTGCAGATCGAGCGGTTCGCCCGCGGCATCGAAGACCTCGATCCTGGTGGTCACCCCGTCGTCCGTCATCGGGCGTACGTCGGTGGCCAATCCGAACAGCTGCCCGCAGATGGCGACAGTGGCCTCCGACAGCGTCCGCCCTTCGCCTAAGAGTTGTGTCCTCAGCACGTGTGTCGCCAGATCTCGATCGCCGAGGTTGAACCAGGCGTCGATCGCGCCGGAGGAGCGCATCGCCTCCATCGCGTTGAAGGTCTCGCCGGCTCGCCCCCAGCCGCGCTCGCGATCCATCAACCCTGCGAGCCAATAGCAGACGGAGTCGACATCTGGGGAGACGTGGAGTCCGTGGATCTGGATGTCGTCGCCGGTGTTCACGACGACGGTGGCGAGCTCGCCGGGGAACGCGCGCTCGACGCCACGCAGGAACTTCCCCGCTCCGATCCCACCCGCTAGCGCGACGATCTGCATCGAGGCATAGCGTAGTAGGCTCGCCGAGATGCCCCAGGCGACTCCGCAGCAGTTGCGTCGAGCGGTCGGGCGCGCCGGTTCGGGCAAGGCGCTCTCACTCGATGAGACCGAGGCGCTCTTGTGGGCGCGCGGTGACGAGCTCGAACAGCTCATGGAAATCGCCTCTCGCCTCCGCGAGCTGGGCCACGGCAGCGTCGTCACCTACTCGCGCAAGGTCTTCATCCCGCTCACCATGCTCTGCCGCGATCATTGCCACTACTGCACGTTCGCGAAGCCGCCCGCCAAGCTCGAGCACCCATTCCTGTCGCCGGACGAGGTCGTCGCGATCGCGGAAGCGGGTCGAAGGATGGGATGCAAAGAAGCGCTCTTTACGCTCGGCGACCGCCCCGAGGAGCGCTATCCGGTCGCCCGCGAGTGGCTTCGGCATCGCGGCTACGGATCGACGCTTGAGTACCTGCGCGCCGTCGCGATCCGAGTGATCGAAGACACGGGGCTGCTTCCGCACCTCAACCCCGGTGTCATGAGCTACGAGGAGCTCGCGCGGCTGAAACAGGTGAGCGCGTCCATGGGACTCATGCTCGAGACATCTTCGGACCGCCTCGCACAACGAGGGGGGCCGCACTTCGGTTCCCCGGACAAAGTGCCGGCGGTGAGGCTGCGCACGATCGAAGACGCGGGACGACTGGCCATCCCGTTCACCACCGGGATCCTGATCGGCATCGGCGAAACCCCGCGTGAACGCGCCGAATCGCTGTTCGCCATCCGCGACATCCATCGCCGATACCGCCACATCCAGGAGGTCATCGTCCAGAACTTCCGGGCGAAGGCCGGTACCGCCATGCAGCACGCTGCCGAACCGGCGGACGAGGAGTTCCTCGCCGCGGTCGCCACCGCGCGCGTCGTGATGGGTCCGCACATGAGCGTGCAGGCGCCGCCGAACCTCTCGGATCCCGAGCAGCGCTTGAGGCTGCTCGACGCGGGCATCAACGACTGGGGCGGCGTGTCGCCGCTCACGCCGGACCACGTGAACCCGGAGAAGCCGTGGCCGACGCTCGAAGCGCTCGTCGCGACCACGAGCGAGCGCGGAGGCACGTTGCGCGAGCGCCTCACGATCTATGGGACGTACGCGAGTCGGCCGGACCCGTACCTCACCTCCAAGATGCGTGCCCCCGTGGCCGCATTGCTCGGCGCCGACGGTCTGGCCCTCGAAGGGCAGATCCCCGAGCCGATGGCTTGGCAGGATCCCGACGTTCGCTGGAAGCCCCGAACCATCTCGATGACGTTCGCCAAAGGACCGGACGCGGGACTGCGCGAGGATGCCTTGGCCGTCTATGGCGACTTCGATGCACTCGACGTCACCCGCGAATGGGCCACGCGAGACGTCCGTCCCGAGCGGCTCGACTCGGATATCAAGCGGGCGCTCTCGAAGGCTGAGGCCCACCTTCCCATCACCGATGAGGATGCGCTCGCCCTGTTTCGCACTGAAGGTCCGGCTCTGGACGCGCTCTGTCGCGTCGCCGACGATCTGCGTGCCGAGGCGGTGGGCGACGAGGTCACCTACGTCGTCAACCGCAACATCAACTTCACGAACGTCTGCTACGTGGGATGCCGTTTCTGCGCCTTCGCGCAGCGGGAGGTCGACGCCGAGTCCTACACGCTCACGCTCGACCAGGTGGCCGACCGGGCCGAGGAGGCGTGGGAGTGGGGCGCGACCGAAGTCTGCATGCAGGGGGGGATCCACCCAGACCTCCCGGGCACCTTCTACTTCGATCTCTTGGGAGCCATCCGGTCTCGTACGCCGGGCATGCACATCCACGCTTTCAGTCCGATGGAGGTCCTGAACGGAGCGACGAAGCTCGGTATCTCCTATAAAGAGTTCTTGGAGGAGTGCCACGCCCAGGGTCTCGGGACGATCCCCGGCACCGCGGCGGAGATCCTGGATGACGACGTCCGCTGGCTGCTCACCAAGGGCAAGCTCCCCGCCGACACGTGGGAGGAGATCGTCCGTACCGCACACGGTCTGGGCATCCGGAGCAGCTCCACGATCATGTTCGGCCATGTCGACGCGCCGCCTCACTGGGTCGCGCACATCCGTCGGCTCGGCCGGATCCAGAGGGACACGGGGGGCTTCACGGAGTTCGTTCCTCTCCCGTTCGTCCATCAGAACGCCCCCATCTACCTCGCCGGGAAGGCGCGCCCGGGCGCGACCTTCGAGGAGAACCTCCGGATGCACGCCGTCGCCCGGATCCTGCTCGACGGGCTTATCCCCAACGTGCAGGTGTCGTGGGTCAAGCTGGGCGTCGAGGCCTGTCAGGCGATCCTCCAAGCGGGCGCGAACGATTTCGGCGGAACGCTCATGGAGGAAACGATCAGTCGGATGGCTGGTGCGGACTGGGGAATCATCATGACGCCGGAGCAATTCGACGACGCGATCCGCGCGATCGGTCGGAGCCCTGCGGTTCGGACGACGACCTACGATCGCGTCGGTGGTGCCCGAACCAGTCAATCTGCTTGACCGATACGGTCAACAGAGTTGACTGTCGGAATTCTCGTCCCGGGCGCTTGCACCCTGCCTTTGGGCCGCACACGATGATCCCGACAGAAGATGAAGAGGGTCTCGAGGCAGGGAACTTTCTCGGATTTTCTCTTGTCACCGAGGATGTTCTTCCCTCAGAATCACATGGATGTGATTTCGGGGGGAGACGAGACGTGCACCACTACATCCCTTGGCAAGAGCGAGCACGGTGTCGCGAATATGACCCAGAGGTTTTCTTCCCCGAGAAGGGAGGCTCATCGAGGGAGGCCAAGCGGATCTGCAGTGAATGCCCCGTTCGGATCGAATGCCTCAATTACGCCCTCCGCCGCGACGAACGGTACGGCGTGTGGGGTGGGATGAGTGAACGGGAGCGTCGACGCCTGAAACGCATGGCGTCCTGATCCAAGGGAACGGCGAAAGGGGGCAAGGAATGGCGATGGCCAAGAAGTCTGCGGCTCGCAAGAAGACCGCAGCTCGCAAGCCCGCAGCTCGCAAGAAGACGGCTGCACGCAAGCCTGCGGCTCGCAAGAAGACGGCTGCACGCAAGAAGACGGCTGCACGCAAGCCTGCAGCTCGCAAGAAGACGGCTGCACGCAAGCGCTGAGCATTCGTCGCACCGACGTGTGAAGGGGGGCGGTGAGCCCCCCTTCCGCTTGTTCCGGCGCGGGCCGTGCTAGGCTCCGCGCCGCGCGGGAGCGCATCGCATGACTGGATCCTCCACGGAAATCCCCTCTGAGCTGGCGCCGTCCGTTCTCGTCGTCCTGGTGGTTCGGGACGCCGCCGGATGGCTCCGCGGATGCCTGTCGGCGCTCGGCGCCCAAACCTATCCGCGGATGGGCGTCGTTGCCGTCGACAACGCGTCGAGTGACGGTTCGATCGATCTCTTGACCCGGGCGCTCGGCGAAGGCCGCGTCATCACTTCCGCGCACGAGCGAGGGCTGGCCGGCTCCGTCCAGGCGGCGCTCGAGATCCCGGCTGCACGCGACGCTGACTACCTGCTCGTGCTCCACGACGACACTGCCCTTGACCCCGATGCCGTGACGCGGCTGGTCGAAGCGGCCATCGGGATGCGCGTCGAGGATGTGGGCGTCGTAGGTCCGAAGGTGGTCGACTGGGACGAGCCACGTCTTCTGCGCGACGTCGGGCGTTCCGCCGATCGGTTCGGACACCCGTACACGCCGTTACAGCCCGGGGAGATCGACCAAGGCCAGTTCGACCGCGTGATCGAGGTTCTGTGCGTGCCAACGTGCGCGATGCTGATTTCACGAGAAGCGTGGCAACGGACCGGGCTCTTCGACGAACGCCTCGACACGCAGCACGAGGATCTCGACTTCTGCTGGCGAGCTCGTCTCGCCGGCTTCCGCGTGCTCATGACGCCGCTCGCGCGCGCTCGACACCGCGGTGCGTCGGCGGCCGGTGAACGGCCGGACGTCCACCACCGTCGCAGCGACCGCTACTACGAAGACCGGGCGGCTATCACCGCCATGCTCAAGAACTACGGGTTGCTCTCGCTCCTGTGGATGTTGCCGTTGGACCTCGCACTTGGGTTCCTCCGGATCTGCTATCTGGTGCTCACCAGACGTTTCGAGGGAGCCATCGATCTCTTGGCCGCGTGGGGGTGGAACATCGTCCATCTTCCGGGCACGCTCTCGCGTCGCGTGCGAGCGCAGTCCGTTCGCCGCGTTCCCGACCGCGCACTTCGCCGTTTCATGGAATCCGCAGGACTGCGATCGCCACGGTGGTTCGCGGCCGCGGGGCAGATCTTCGAAGAGCAGCGAGTGATCGATGAGCAAGACGAGGATGCCACGGTCGGTCGGCGTCTTCGCGACCGGACCGCCTCGCTCGTGGGTTCGCACCCCGTGCTTGTCGCGTCGGTTCTCGCCGCGGCCGTGGCGGCGGTCGCGTTCCGTGGTCTGTTCGGGCCTGAGTCGCTGCACGGCGGCGCGTTAGGAGCGTTCCCCGATTCGTGGAGGGGGTTCTTCGCAGAGCTATCGTCGGGCTTTCGCACGACCGGTCTGGGCGGGTCGGTCGCGGCGAGCCCCGCCCTCGGGGCCTTGGGCACAGCGTCATGGCTCACGTTCGGCAGCACGGCCATCGCCCAGAAGGTGCTCCTGGCAGCCGGACCGATCCTCGCCTCGATCATGCTCTACCGCGCGCTTGCGCGGATCACCGGCCGGCCAAGCGCGGCAGTCACGGGGGCGGCCGCCTACGGCTTGTCCGCGCTCACGCTCTGGTCGTTCTCGGAAGGCCGGATCGACCTGTTGGTAGCGCTCTCGGTGCTGCCGGCACTCACGGAGCGACTCGAAGTGGCCTTCGGGCGCCTCGATCTGCCCGATGGACGATGGCGATTCATCGCCGGTCTCGCCGTGACGATGGCAGTCGGGGTCGCGTTCTTGCCCGGGATCGCGCTCGCTGTCGCCGTCTTGGCGGCCGTGCAATTCCTGTTCGGGTCGTCGCGCCTGCGGGGGATCGGGCTGGGGCTCGCGGCATCCGTCGCGGCGGCGGTCCTGTTGTTCCCGTTCATCCCGACCGTTGCAGCTGGAGGAGCCGCGGCGCTCGGATCCCACGTGGGAACGACCGATCTTGGCGCCTTGGGACGGTTGGCCTTGGGGGGCGGACCGGGGACATGGCCGGTGGCGGCATTCCTGCCGATCTCCGCGGTTCTCGCATTCGCCTTGGTCGGCCCCGAACACCGAGGGGTTGCGGGTCGAGCCGTATCGACGACCGTGATCGGGCTCGCGCTCGCTTGGCTCTCGGCCGCAGGCTATCTCCCGGCGTGGGCCGCGAACGCCCAGGTGTACCTGGCGCTCGCTGCCGTCGGTGAGGCGATGATCGTTGGCCTGGGGTTCTCATCGGTGCTGTTCGGCCTGGAACGCGAGTCGTTCGGGTTCCGCCAGATCGGAACAGCGTTGCTGGCGATCGTGCTGGGTGGTGGCCTGCTGCTCCAATCGGCGAGCGCCATGGTTGGCGGCTGGTCGATCGGTGGTCCGGAGGCATTGCCACCCGCGTGGGCCGTCGTCTCGAGCAGTGCCAAGGGTGATTTCCGCGTGCTGTGGGTCGGTGCGAACACGGGTACGAGATTCGTGACTCCCGGAGGCGAACCCGTGGGCCTTGCTCCAAACGGATCCTCGTCCCTTCGATATGGCCTGACCGGACGAGGAGGGGTGTCTGCTCTCGACACCGGACGGGTGTTGACCGGCGGCGGAGCGACGTACCTGAGCCGAGCGCTCGGACAGATCCTCTCGGGAGCGACGACGCACGGCGGTGCGCTGCTCGCGCCCCTGGGGGTTCGCTACGTCGTCGCGCAGCGCGGAGACGTTCCATCCGACGTCACGAGCATCCTGGATGCGCAGGTGGATCTCGACCGAGAAGGAACCACGGGGCTCGTCATCTATCGAAACGCCGCCGCGCTTCCGCCGGCCGGCGTGATCCCCACGAACGACGCGGTCGCGGGGATCGTCGCCTCCGCCGATCTCGGCACGATCGCCCAGCTGTCGCGATCGCATGCGTCCCCTCTGCCTGCCGTCTCCGGGGGTTGGGCAGGGACGTCGCCGTCGGCGGGGATGGTGGTGGTCTCGACGGCGTTCAGCGCCGACTGGCGACTCGAGGTGCCGAACGGCACGGCGGTTCGGCCGCGTGAGGCCTTCGGGTGGTCCACGTCGTTCGACGCGCCTGCGGGAGCGCTCCACGTCCGCTTCGTCGGCCAGTGGGTTCGGATGTTGGAGATCGTCGCGCTTGGACTGCTGTGGCTGGCGGCGCTCTGGATCACCAGGAAGCCGGTGGCGCGGTGAGGTCGGATCGACACGTTGCCACACGCAGTCGAGGGCAGGGGGCACTCGCCGTCATCGTGCTCGCGGCGGTGATCGGCGGGGGTTTCGCGCTCCAACGTGGCCTCGGTCCGCGTCCCCCCAAGGCCGCCGTGTTGGGGACCACGCACTCAGGCGCATGGTTCTGCCCCCACGGTGGCGGCTCCAAAGAGTGGAAGGCCACGGTCTACCTCGCGAATCCTGGCGCCGATGTGGTGACGGCCCGCGTCACGTCACTCGTCGCCAAGAAGTCGAGTACGACCCAAAGCGTCACGGTGGCGCCGCAGACTACCGTCGCCGTGACCGTGCCAGCCGTCGGCCGAGAAGCCTCGACGTACGTCGAGTACTTCGGCGGGTGGTTGGCCGCGGGGTGGGTCACGCAAGGGGGGGGCGGTGAGATCGGCGTAGGTGCCGAGCCGTGCGCAACTTCGGCCGCGCGCACGTGGTACACGCCCGATGGCACGACCGAGCAGGGGCAGGACGCGTACCTGGTCGTGATGAATCCGTTCGCCGTCGACGCGGTCTTCAACGTCGTGCTCCTCACGCCCAAGCGGGCGCCCATCCGGCACGCAAAGCTGACGGATCGGGTTCTCCCGCCGGGAAGGAGCGTGGCCTTCCGACTGAACGCATACGCGGAAGGCGATCTTGCGGTCGGCGCGGAGGTCGACGTGTCACTCGGCCGGGTCGCGGTGTCGTCGCTCGGCATCTCCCGTGACGGTGGGGTCCGGAGCGTGATCGGGAGCACGGGAACCACGTCGCGGGTCGATCTCCCATCGAGCGCGGGCACAGGACAATCGACCCTGGCCGTGATGGTGCCCGGCGGGACACCGCTCCGCTTCGGCGCGA
>JAYUAK010000320.1:0-3795 GCA_043741335.1 Actinomycetota bacterium | reverse complement strand
CGACGTGGTACCGCACGCGGTCCCACAGCCCCGCCCGACCGAGGTAGTCCTGCGCCTTTCGTTCGTTCTCGGGATCGCCGTCCGTCAGGTGGAGCTCGCCGTCGGATCCAACCGCGCGTGAATGCCAATATCCCGAGTAGCCGAAACCCGATCCCAGCTCGATCACCCGGTGGGCGCCGATCGACCGGGCCAACACCTCGAGCGTGACACCAACGTTCCGCCCGACGATCGGGAAATGAAGGGTGGCCGCCTCGGCCTCCATCTCCAGCAGCACCGGCTCGTCGAAACGCGACAAGCGCGCCGCCATGTAGGCCTCGATGCGGGGATCGACGATGCGCATCCGGGCAGGCTACGTGATGCGGCGGACCACCATCCACGTAAGTGGACAGCGTCCGTAAGCTGTCGGCTATGTCCATAAGCGCATCCGGTGCACGCCGGACCGAGTTGGTGTCCGCATTGCGGGACTCGCCGGAACCGATCACCGGCTCGGAGCTCTCTTCCCGCCTCGGGGTGAGTCGACAGGCGATCGTGAACGACATCGCGATCTTGCGAGCGGCCGGCAAGCCCATCATCGGGACCCCTCAGGGCTATTTGCTCGGCGACCTCCCGAGCAAGGGAACCGACGTGATCGCCTGTCGTCACGGACGTGACAACGCTCGGCAAGAGCTGGAGATCCTGGTGGATCGCGGGATCTTGGTGCTGGACGTGACGGTCGAACACTCCGTCTATGGGGAGGTTCGCGCGAACATGATGGTCGAGTCTCGATCCGACGTCGACCGGTACGCGGAGGCGCTTCGGCAAGGGGCAGACGGACCTCTGTCATCGATCACCGGAGGAGTCCACCTGCATACGGTCCAAGCGCCCAGCCGCGACGCACTCGATGCGGCGAAGCGCGAGCTGCGCGAAGCGGGGATCCTGCTCGAGAACTAGGTGCGGGCGTCGATCGCCGCTCGGATCACGGCGGCCAGCGCATCCGGCTCATCGCTCGTGACGAGCAGTCGCCGTTCGCCGGAGAGCGTCAGGTCGACGGCTTCGGACCCGGAGACCCTCCATAGCTGTCGCTTGCCGTCGAGCGACATCCGGATCCCGTAGGCGACCGCCCACCACGGCAGCTTCATCCGGCCGACCGACGCAACGTCCGACAGAGCTACGCGTCGGCGGATCAATCCCGGTCCCATCCGCAGCTCGACCTCTTCATCATCGACGATGACCGTGAGCGACACGAAGAGGATGAGACACACGAGCAGGAGTCCCAGGACCGCGAGAACGACGGCGGAGCCGAAGCCGCTGCTCCTAGAGGCGGACCACCCCAGGAAGAAAACGATGCCTCCCAAGCTCACGATCATGGCCCAGCCGATCTGCGTGTGGCGGTACTCCATGATCCGAGGGTATCGGCAGGAGATAGGCTTCGCAGGAGATGTCGAACGCCGACGAGCGCCGGACCGACTCCGGGATCGAGCTGCATCCCGTCTACGGCGCCGATGACCTGGTCGGATTCGATCCGGCCAAGCAACTCGGCGAGCCCGGCGAACCCCCGTTCACTCGAGGCGTCTATCCCGACATGTACCGCGGTCGCCTGTGGACGATGCGCCAGTACGCCGGCATGGGCACCCCTGCCGAGACGAACCGCCGGTTCCGTTATCTGCTGGATCAAGGTCAAACCGGGCTCTCGGTCGCGTTCGATCTGCCCACGCAGATGGGCTTGGACTCGGATCATCTGCGCGCGGAGGGTGAGGTCGGCAAGACCGGCGTGGCGATCGATTCCATCGAGGACATGCGGCGGCTCTTCGAGCAGATCCCGCTCGACCGTGTCACGACCTCTATGACCATCAACTCGACCGCGGCGATCCTGCTCCTTCTCTACGAGCTGGTGGCCGAAGAGCAGGGCGTGATCGCATCGGAGATCGGCGGGACCGTCCAGAACGATCTGCTCAAGGAATACGCCGCGCGCGGGACCTACATCTACCCGCCGAAGCCGTCCATGCGGATCATCACCGACCTGTTCGCCTACTGCGGCGAACGGATCCCGAAGTGGCACACCATCTCGATCAGCGGCTACCACATGCGCGAGGCCGGGGCGACCGCGGTGCAGGAGATCGCGTTCACGCTGGCGAACGGGATCGCCTATGTGCAGGCCGCGCTGGACGCCGGCTTGCGCGTGGACGACTTCGCGCTCCGGCTGTCGTTCTTCTTCGCGTGCCACATGCATTTCTTTGAGGAGATCGCGAAGTTCCGTGCGGCGCGGCGGATGTGGGGGCGGATCATGACCGAGCGTTTCGATGCCAAGGATCCGCGTAGCGCGATGCTGCGGTTCCACACACAGACCGGCGGCGCCACGCTCACCGCCCAGCAACCCGAAAACAACATCGTCCGGACCGCGCTCGAGGCGATGGCGGCGGTCCTTGGCGGCACGCAATCGTTGCACACGAACTCGTTCGACGAGGCGATGGCCCTACCGACCGAGCGCGCCGTCAAGATCGCGCTCCGCACGCAGCAGGTCATCGGGTACGAGACGGGTGTCACGAACGTCGCCGATCCGCTCGCTGGCTCCTATTACGTGGAGTCACTCACGGACGAGCTCGAACGGTTGGCACAGGACTACCTCGAACGGATCGAGGGGATGGGCGGCGCCGTCGCCGCGATCGAGGCGGGGTTCTATCAGGACCAGATCCACGACGCGGCGTTCCGTATCCAGAAGGGAATCGAGTCGGGCGAGCGAGTGATCGTCGGCGTGAACCGGTTCGTCGACGCCGAAGAGCGTCCGGTCGACTTGCAACGGGTCTCCGAGGACGACGTGCGGAAGCAGGTCGCGCGTTTGCAAGAACTTCGGGCCAGGCGCAACGGCAACGCTGTGGCGCGCGGACTGGGGGCCGTCGAGGCGGCGGCCCGCGGAACCGACAACCTGTTGCCTCCGATGAAGGAGGCCCTCCGCGCGAGCGCCACCCTCGGCGAGGTCTCCGACGTGCTCCGAGGCGTCTTCGGCGAATACCGCCCCGTGTTCTAGAAGCACGAGCAGGATGGACTACCGCGAGAGCGACATCGGACGGCGCCGGAGTTGGTACGGCGCGAAGAAACACCTCAAGCGGGTTCTGAGCTGGAGGGTGCCGAACGCCCTGATGGGTACCGTCGTTCGCCTCGTTCCGTCCGTTCGGGAAACCGGTCGCCTGCCCGCTCCGGCACATGTGCGAGAGGTCGAGGGGCACATCGGGAGTTCGAGCTTCGTGATGCTTCGGCCCGATCGTTGCGTGGTCGCCAAGGAGCTCTACTGGGGGAAGGGACGTCGACCCCGGGCGGAAGACGATTTCGCCTTACAGCTCTTCGCGACGCTTGCGGCGAAGGCCGACGTGGTGTTCGACATCGGTGCCTACACGGGCATATTCACCCTTGCCGCGACAAGCGTGAACCCGGCGCTTGAGGCGCACGCGTTCGAGATCGTGCCGGAGGTGTATGCGGCGCTCCAAGACAATTGCGCGCGCAACGGGATCTTGGCGCGAGCGACGCTGCACCCGCAGGGCGTCGGGGCACCAGGCGGGTCCGTCCGCATTCCGACGAACGTCTCCGACTCGGCGTTGCCCGACTTCTTCTCGACCCGTCTCCACTTCGAGTCGGGCGAGCTGGTGAGCCTGATTTCTCTCGACAGCCTGGCGAGTGAGATCCCCGAGGACGGTCGTGTCCTCATCAAAGTGGACGTGGAGGGATCGGAGAACGACGTCTTTCGCTACGGGCAGGAATTCCTCGGGTCGTTCGGCCCCGACATCTTGTGCGAGGTGCTCGATGGAGTCGCCGATGCGGACG
>JAYUAK010000319.1:0-8853 GCA_043741335.1 Actinomycetota bacterium | reverse complement strand
TGCGAGCGGGTCCTTCGGTCGGCAACGAGTCGCGGACACGTCTTGAGTTCAGAGTAACTAGTCTGCCTCAGACTAGTAGACGAGAGAGCGCGGGGGTCAAGCCAGGCTGAAGACGCGGTAGCGGCCGTCTCGCCGGGCCACTAGCAGGTCGAGCACTCGATCCGGGTCGCATGCACATCGAGGCAGGATCACCTGGATCCACCAGATCGCTCGGACCAGTCGATGGATCAGCCGCCGCGGACACGAATAGGCCTGGACTCCGGCCGCAAGCAACTTGAGTCTCACGTTCAGGAAGGGCCCGATCGGACCGAATCGTGCGTCGAGCCAGCGCGCTGGGCGGATCCGGAAGCGCCGAGCATCGCTCCCCAGCCGGATCATTGGAAAAACGTCAAGGAACTCCGATGCAGACCGGGGCGCCACACGATGACTGAGCCAAGGGTCGCTCGCAACCGACAAGGAAGCCCCGGAGCGGTCCGTTGAGCGTTCTGCCTTCAGGAATCGCTCAGCCACGGCGATCGCCGGCCCTGGATGCGACGCGACGCCGAGGCCATGCCCGGAGGGACACCGAGCCCGAACGACCTTCGTTCGGTTGGTCGAGCCGGAACCTCCGATCCGTGCGTCGGCGGACACGGCCGCGACCGCGATGAGCGCGCTCACGAGCAATGGAATCACGCGGCGGCAGATGATCCCCATGGGCCCGAGGCCAGTATGGGCGCCCGATCAGTCTGGAGCGAGGCCCGGCCCGGATCCGACGATCTCAGACACGATCCGGTCGAGGTCATCCGCCGACCCGAACTCGATCACGACCCGACCCCGCTTCTTCCCCATCTGGATCTGGACGCGGGTCGCAAGCTGTTCCGAGAGGATCTCCTCGACCTCGGCGAGTGTGGTGTCCATGGGAGGAGCGTCTCCCGTCGTGGCCTTCGCTGGCTTCTCGGTCGGCGCGTCCACGTAGCGGCGGACGAACTCTTCGACCTCGCGGACGGAGAGATCCTCCGCGACCGTGCGAAGAGCCAGGGCGTTCTGTGCTTCGGCGTCACCCAACGTGAGCAACGTGCGGGCATGACCCGCTTGCAGTTTGCCGTCCGTCAGAAGCTGCTGAACGTCGATCGGGAGCTGTAGCAGGCGGATCGTGTTCGCGATGTGGGACCGGGACACGCCGACCCGGTCGGCCAGCTCCTCCTGCTTGAGCCCCAGCTCCTCGAGCAGCTGCCTGAACGCTTCCGCGAGCTCGATCGGCCCCAGATCCTCGCGGTGGATGTTTTCGATCAAGGCTTCCCGGAGCGTGTCGGCGTCGTCGGTATCGCGGACGACGACCGGGATCGTGGCCAAGCCGGCGAGCTTGGCGGCTCGCAAGCGCCGTTCGCCAGCGATCAGCTCATAGCCAGCCCCAGACTTGCGGACCACGATCGGCTGAAGGATCCCCACCTCACGGATGGAGGTTGCCAGGGAGCTGATCGCCTCGTCGTCGAACCGCGTCCTGGGTTGCTTCGGGTTGGGACTGACGGCATTCACGGGCACTTCGAGCAGCCCTGATGCCTCCCCCGACTCCGGCGCGCCCGGGATCAGCGCGGAGAGCCCTCGACCTAGTCCACCTCGCTTCGACATCATTCGCCTCCCTTGCGGAACAGTCGCCATCGGCGCTTGGTATGGCCTTCTTCCTCCAGGGTGGCGCCGATCGCGGCGACGGCCGGCAACGACGCCGGCTCGTCGATCGCGGCATCCCGGGGTGAGGGCCTGGAGGACGCCTCGAGCTCGGCGTTCTCGTCGATGACCACCACTCGACGTTCTGGCCGACGTTCAGGAAGGTGAGCGGGTGGCGCAGGAACTGACGTTGGTGCCAGGGTAGGTGAAGCCTCGCCGGCCTGCGGCGGCTCGCTGGGCGGAACCGATTCGTCGGCGAGGTCTTCCCAGATGTCTTCCTCGTCGGCCGCCGGGGCCGCGGCCGGGGTCTTCGCCCGCTTCGATGGCGTTTGCCGGGCGGCCTGAGGCGGCTTGGGCGGTTCCTGGGCTTCGGGGGGCGTAGGGGGACCGGCTTTATCGGCCTGCTGAGAAGGCATGCCCTCGGCCTCCACCTCGGGTTGGCCCTGTTGGACCAGCTCATGGACGGTCGGGATCGGGAGCTCCTCCAACGCCGCTTCGTCTGGGGGCTCGGGTATGACGGTGTCAACAACCGCGGGGACTACGACCGTCGGGAGATCGTCGTAGACCGGCATCGGTCCGGCGGGCGGGGGCCGAGACGCCACCTCCCCGGCAAGTAGGCGATAGGTCTGCGCCCCTTTAGACCGAGGGTCGTAGACCGAGATCGGCTGACCGAATCCGGGAGCTTCTGAGAGGCGCACCGTGCGCGGGATGATCACGTCATACACAAGATCTCCGAAGAACCGCCGCACCTCCTCGACGACCTGCTCCGAGAGCTTGGTCCGAGGGTCGAACATCGTCATGACGATGCCGGACAGCCGAAGGTCCGGGTTGATGTTCTGTTGCACCAGTCCGACGTTTCGCAGAAGTTGGCCCAGCCCTTCCAACGCGTAGTACTCACATTGGATGGGCACGATCAACTCTTCGGCCGCCGTCAGCGCATTGATCGTCAGCAGGCCGAGTGACGGTGGGCAATCCACTAGGACGAAGTCATAACGTCCCTCGCGAACCGGTTCCAGCGCCTTCTTCAACCGCGTTTCGCGCGAGAATTGACTGACCAGCTCGATCTCGGCGCCGGCCAGGTCGATCGTCGACGGGACCGCGTGAAGGCGCTCCACCGCTGTGTGGACGATCGCATCGTCGATGGGGGACTCGGCCACGATGACGTGGTACACAGTCGTCTCCCGCGCTTCGTGCCGGATCCCCATCCCCGTTGAGGCGTTCCCCTGAGGGTCGAGATCGATCACGAGGACTCGGTATCCCAGGTCGGCAAGGGACGCGCCGAGGCTGACTGCCGTTGTCGACTTACCGACGCCGCCCTTCTGGTTCGCGATCGCGATGATCCGCGCCACACCGGGAACGTCCGGGGGAATGGGCTCCTTCTTCGCTGTTGCTCGGCGGCCAGACGAGGGCCTCGAACCGCCCTTGGGCGTGGAGCGGGACGAAGACGTCCGTGAGGCAGCTTTCGCGCCGGAGGTGGTCACTGCCGGCTCATGATAACGAGCGGTCCCGACCTTGCAAGCGCCGACGTGGTTACCATGGTCGAGACGACGTCTTTCGGCAGCTGAGCAGGTTCGAAACGCTCCCCGGCGAAGTACATCAAACGACCCCGGGGGCCCAAGAGGGGCTCGGCTGCCTTCCAGGCCTCCGCCACGCGCGTGAACGCCCGGGCAAAGCACAGATCCACGAGCTCCGTAAGGGTTTCGACGCGAACGCCCGCCACGTGCGCGTTGTCGAGTCCGAGCCGATCCACGACCAGTTGGAGGAACGCCGCTCGGGGACGGCGAGACTCCACGAGGGTCACCTGGAGCGACGGACAAGCGATGGCGACAACCACCCCTGGGAGTCCGGCACCCGAGCCCAGATCGTATGACGAGCGATCTGCCGTCCGTACGACCGTTGCAGCCCGCAGACAGTCTTGAACGTGGCGCTCGCGAAGGCGCCCCTCGTCGGCGGAAGCGACCATGCCCAAAGGGATCGCATGCCCACGCACCAACGACTCAAAGGATTCGAGCTGCCCCAGCTGGTCTGGGCTGAGAGCGAGACCCAGGACCTCGGTCACCTCATCCCAACCCTCATGTTTCACGTGAAACACCGCCTGCGTGTCTAGCGACGGCTGATCACGACTGCTCGATCAGGATCTTCGCCCCGACTCGAGCTCTCCACACCCTCGATCTCGGACACGGCGTCGTGCACGATCTTCCGTTCGAAGGGGTTCATGGGTTCGAGGATCTCCTCCGCGCCGGACTTGAGAACTCGAGCCGCCACCTCGCGCGCTCGGTCCTCCAAGCGGCTTTCCCGCCGCTTGCGATAGTCCTCCACGTCCACGATCACCCGGATCCGCTCGTCCAGCCGACGTCCTACGGCCATGCGTGTGAGCTCCTGGATGGCATCGAGGGTCTGCCCGTGCTTCCCGATCAACAGGGCCATATCGTCTTCGTCCTCGCCGACGATATCGACGTACATGTGATCGCCATGGAGATTGGGTTCAGCTACGGCGTCGATCCCCATGTGGCCCAGAAGCTCTTCGAGGAAATCGGCAGCGGTATCCGCCTGATCCTCGAGGTCCTCGGGATCGACACTCGGCGCCACCACTCGAACTCGTACGACTGCCTCGTGAGTACCGATACCCAAGACGCCGGAACGCGGCTCCTGGATGACCTCGACCCGAGCCTCCTGTTCGGAGACACCGAGTTCAAGGAGAGCCGCCTCGACGGCCTCCTCGACGCTAGCCGCCCGCTTCTCCGTCTCCCTGGCCACCGCTGCCTCCACCGCGCTTTCGCGGATCCGTGTTGGGACGGCTCCCCGGTTTGGGGTTGCCGCCTGCCTTGGGGTTGCCGCCTGTGTTCGGGCGCCGGCCCTTCGGTTGCGGAGCCTTCGCCGTCCCAGAACCTCCAGCGGGCTTCCGCCCCGCTCCTGTCCCGGGCTTCTTCTGCTCCTGCCCGCCCCGAGCCTGCTCGGCCCGTTCCTGCATCTTGGCTATGAAGCCCTGCTTGGCCGGCGTATTGGCGTTCTTCGTGCGCTGCTCGGCTATCCGGCGCTCGAGTGCGTCCGGACCGATATGGCCGGCCTTCAGGAGCGCGTACTGCTGCCCGATCTGCCACAGGTTCGAAACGGTCCAATACAACGTGAGTCCTGCAGGAAACGTGAACCCGAAGATGCCAAACATGAGCGGCATGACCTTGAGGATCGCCTGCTGCTGACCAGAGGACGCTCCCGGGGGGCTCGCCTTCTGCATCTGTCGCTGCTGGTAGAACGTGGTTCCAACCATAAACAGAAGGAGCGCGAAGTAGGGGATCTTGTCGGTGTTCTTCGATCCGCAAGGGAGCTGCCCATCGCCGGTGGTGGCCTCGAACGGAAGCGGCTTCCCGACGCTGTCCAGGATCGGGATATCGGCCTTGACGGGATTCCGATCGGTCCCGCCGATTGGGGCATTCGTCCCGGACTGGGAGGCCGAGCACTGGAGGTTCACTCCCAGGAAGCTGAGGTTCTGATGAAGGACGACGTTTTTGAAGAGCTGGCTGTCGACCGGCAGGTGGTCGTTGTGGATCTCATACGCCGACACCTTGCCATCGGTGACCACCGGCTGAAGCAGCGGCGACCGGATGACGGCGTACATGGAGATCAGGATCGGGAACTGCAAGAGGAGAGGCAGGCATCCCCCCAACGGGTTGACCCCCGCTTCCTTGTACAGCTTCATCGTCTCTTCTTGGGCCTTCTGCTTGTTCCCCTTGTACTTCTTCTGGAGTTCCTTGATCTTCGGTTGGATGACCTGCATGTGCTGCATCGACTTGATCTGCTTGATGCCGAGGGGCAGGAGGACGATCTTGATCAAGATCGTGAGGATGATGATCGAGAGTCCGTAGCTGCCGACTAGGTCGTAGATCTTTGCGAGGACCCAGCCGATGCTATTCAGCAGCGCTTGGAAGACACCGAGGGCGAGCACCTACGCCTTCACCCGCCGCTCTCGATCGTGCCGTATGACGGTCTCATACTGTCTCGCCTCAGGCACCCGGTCGACGCCGCCAGATCCGAAAGGATTGCACCGCAACACGCGCCAAACAGCGAGCGCTGAGCCCTTCACGGCACCGAGCTCGTGAATGGCGTCTTCGGCGTAGGAGGAGCAGCTGGGGTAGAAACGGCATTGACCTCCGAGCCAGCCGGACAAGGTGGCCTGATACAGGCGGATCAGGCTGACCTCGAGAGTTCGAAGAGGCCCACCAAGGGTTCGGCCAAGGTCTTGTGGAGAGCGGCGCATCATGAGCCAACCAACTCCTCACGCCAGAGCAGACGCGTCATCTCGGCCACCAGATCCTGTGTCTTGGCTCCTCGGATGGCCTCGCGGGCCACGAGGACGACATCGTTCCCGTCTCCCGCCCGGGGCGCAACCTCACGCCAGGCCGTCCTCAGGATCCGCCGGGCTCGGTTCCGCTCGACGGCGCCACCCACACGACGAGCAGCGACCACCGCGAACCCTCCCGAACCGGGCGCGACAAACACTACCACCCGCCTTCCGTGCCACGGTTGACCAACGTTGAAGACCCTTCGGACCTGGGAGGATCGCACGTTGGAGGTCAGGGGGTGAGGCGCACGCGGCCCTTGCGGCGACGGCGCGACAGGATCGCGCGGCCGGCCCGGGTCCGCATCCGGATCCGGAATCCGTGGGTCTTCGCGCGGTGTCGGTTGTTCGGTTGGTAGGTGCGTTTCCCCTTGGCCATCTCGGTCCTCTCGATGCGAAGGCCGGCGCACGGCCGGCCGTCGGAGAGTATACGGGGCGCTATCGCCGCAGGACAAAGGGCTTGACAACAGAAAGTGCGTCAAGACCCCCTTCGTGGTGCGCGCTGTGGAAAAGCCCGGTGCTATATTCCGGCGCGCCTTCCCCCCCGGCAGGCCCGGCGTCCGATCGACGAGACGCCAGATTGCCTTCCTCTGAAGGTTATCCACCGTTGTGGAAAGGCTTTGTGGATACGAATGGCGATAGCGTTCTCTGAGCGCGAGGCACACGACACCTGGGCACACGTCCTGGAGTGTGCCCGCGCCGAACTTCCCGAGACTACCGTCGTCATGTGGTTCGCCGACGTCGATCCCGTGTCGTTCGACGACGGGGTCCTCGCGCTGCACGTCCCCAGTGACCTAGTCCGAGAACGTTTGCAGCACAACCATCTTGAGCTTATCCACGCAGCCGCCACCGAGGCGGCCGGCGCGGACGTGGAGATCCGACTGGACGTGGATGAAGGACTCCGCGGACCCGTGAACGACGTGGTCGTCATCCCTGAGGCACCGGACATCGCGCCGGCGCCCACGCCCGTTGCCGTGATCGGCCCGTCCGCGGAAACCGCAACGCGAGACCGCTTCGCCGGGGCGCCGGGTCTGCCGTTTCCCAACTACACCTTCGACGCGTTCGTGCCTGGTCCGAGCAACCGCTTCGCGCACGCGGCCGCGATGGCGGTCGCCGAGGCGCCCCCGTCCAAGGCGTACAACCCGCTGTTCATCTACGGCGGAGTAGGGCTGGGCAAGACGCACCTGCTGGTCGCGGTCGGTCATCACATGTATCGGTTGAACCCAAGGTTGCGCGTGAAGTACGTGACGTCCGAGCAGTTCGTGACCGAGTTCATCAAAGCGGTCCGCGAACGACAGGGTGACGGGTTCCGGCAGAAGTACCGCGAGGTCGACGTCTTGCTGGTCGACGACATCCAGTTCTTGGCCAAGCGCGAGGAGACACAGACCGAGTTCTTCCACACCTTCAACCACCTGCATACGGCGGGGAGGCAGATCGTGATCGCCTCGGACCGGCCACCGCACGAGATCTCCGGCATGGAAGAGCGCCTGACCAGCAGGTTCCGATGGGGACTCTGCGTCGACGTGCAGCCTCCGGACCTCGAGACGCGGATCGCGATCCTGCAACTGAAGGCGGAACGCGAGACGATCGCGGTGCCGCCCGACGTCGTCGAGTTCGTGGCTTCGAAGTTCGACCAGAGCGTCCGCGAGCTGGAGGGTGCATTGGTGAGGGTGGTGGCGTGGTCGGAGCTCACCGCGCAACCGATCGATACGCCGCTCGCCGAGCGCGCGCTCCAAGACTTGATCCCTCAGACCGAGCACGAGATCCCGCCGCCACTCATCCTGGAGGAGACCGCGCGTTACTTCACGCTCTCGACCGGCGACCTCATGTCAAAGAGTCGGTCGAGGCCCCTCACGCAAGCTCGCCATATCGCTATGTATCTCGTCCGGGAGTGCACCGGGCTCTCCCTCGTGAAGATCGGCGAGATCTTCGGCGGACGAGACCACACCACGGTCCTGCACGGCATCAACAAGGTCGAAGGCGAGATGCGTGCTCGGGACACGACGTTCCGGCAGGTTCAGGACCTCACCCGCATCATCCGTGGGCGCGTCCGGGGGGCCGCATGAAGGTGTGGAAAACGCGGGGACCCACGGTGGGCTGCGGCGCATGGACACCGACCGATCGCTTCCAGGCTGCAAGTTGTCCCCCGGCTATCCACATGTCAGAGGGGCTCTCTACGCTGGGCGAACAGCCGCCTTGTGCACCTTTCCACAGCACCTACTACTACCGTTTTAGAAGAAAACCTAAGAGCAATAGGGGGTGGCCACGTTGAAGTTCCGGTGTGACCGAGACGCGCTCTCGGAGGCCCTGCAGACCGTGCAACGAGGGGTGTCGTCCCGGCCAGGGATCCCGGCACTCACCGGCGTGTTGATCGAGGCGGCCGACGGTGGAGAGCTCACGTTGATCACAACCGATCTTGAGGTTTCGGCCAGGCTGACGATCTCGGTGCAGGTGTCGGAGTCGGGGATCGCCCTCGTCCCGGCGCGCTTACTGGGCGACACGGTGAAGAGCCTGTCGAACGCGCCCGTGGACGTCGAGACCGACCAGAGTCAGGTGTGGATCCGTTGCGCAGCCTACGAAGGCACGTTGCGGCTGCTTCCGGCGGAGGACTTCCCCGGACTTCAGGAGCCGAGTGGGACGATCGTGACGGCGGAGGCCGGCGCGTTCGCCGAAGCGATCGGCCAGGTCGGTCGCGGGGCATCGCGGGACGAGGCGCGCCCGGTCCTCACCGGCGTCTTGCTCGAGGTCAGCCGCGAGGGAGTCGTGATGGTGGCGACCGACTCGTACCGGCTGGCCGTGCGTGACTTGGTCGCGACCGCGAGCGGCGAGGCGAAAGCGATCGTCCCCGAACGGGCGATGTCGGAGGCTGGACG
>JAYUAK010000318.1:0-3824 GCA_043741335.1 Actinomycetota bacterium | reverse complement strand
GACCAACTGTCGGTCAGCACATGGATCCTCTCCGGCTTGGGAAACATGGCGAACCCCCAATGCCTGGCCGCCGACGCATGGGACAGCAGCGCCCGCTCGCCGGCAGCCAGCACCGCCGCCAGGACGGCCTGCTCCGCGGTGACTGCCGCGCCCGCCGTTCGGTAGACCCGGTGCCGCACCCGGAACAGCTGGCCGAGGCGCACGAGGTGGATGACGGCGTTATGGCTCCAGCCGAGCGTCGTCAGTTGGTTGCATGTCACCAGCCCGAGCTGGCGTCTGGACAAAGCATCGTAGGTCCGTTTCATGCCCCGACCCTCCCGCGCGGGTGTGACATTTTTGGCTTTGGTACGGATCCACAGGCCCTGGCGCGCATGAGTGTGCGAAAGCGGAGGAACGGGGCGGGTGGCGGAGTCGGCCGACCTCTCGTAGCCTGGTCTGCGGCCTCCGGTCGCGCCCACCAGGCGACGGGACCAGCCCGCACACCATGTCCGACAACTTCTTCTCCTCCCTCATGGGCCGTGACATGGCCATCGATCTCGGGACGGCCAACACCCTCGTCTACGTGCGCGGACGCGGCATCGTCCTCAACGAGCCGTCGGTCGTGGCCGTCAACACCAAAGACATGCGGCCCCTCGCTGTCGGCACTGAGGCCAAGCGGATGATCGGCAGGACTCCGAGCCACATCCAGGCCATCCGCCCCTTGAAGGACGGCGTCATCGCCAACTTCGAGATCTGCGAGAAGATGCTCCGCTACTTCATCCAGAAGGTGCACAAGCGCCGGCTGCTCGCGAAGCCGCGCGTGGTCATCTGCGTTCCCTCGGGGATCACCGGCGTGGAGCAACGTGCGGTCGAGGAAGCCACGATCGCCGCGGGGGCGCGCCGTGCGTACATCATCGAGGAGCCGATGGCGGCGGCGATCGGCGCCGGCCTCCCGATCCATGAGCCGACCGGAAACATGGTCGTGGACATCGGCGGCGGCACGACCGAGGTCGCGGTCATCTCGCTCGGCGGGATCGTCACGTCGACCAGCATCCGCATCGGCGGCGACGAGCTGGACGAGGCGATCATCCAGCATGTGAAGAAGGAGTACTCGCTCCTGTTGGGGGAGCGAACGTCGGAGGCGATCAAGCTCGCGATCGCGTCGGTGTTCCCGATGCAGGAAGAGCTCGTCGCCGAGATCAAGGGCCGGGACCTGGTGAGCGGTCTGCCCAAGACCATCACGATCAGCGCAGAGGAGATCAGGCGCGCGATCGAGGAACCCGTGAACGCCATCATCGATGCCATCAAGACCACGCTCGATCGAACCCCTCCGGAGCTCTCCGCCGACATCATGGATCGCGGCATCGTCCTCACCGGCGGCGGCGCGCTCCTGCGCGGTCTGGACAAGCGGTTGCGGCACGAGACCGGCATGCCGGTCCGGATCGCGGACGCACCGCTCCAGGCCGTTGTGCTCGGTTCGGGCAAGTGCCTGGAGGAGTTCGAGGTTCTTCAGCGAGTCTTGGTGAGCCCCTCACGGCGGTAACCGCTGTGGTCACCCGGCAGCGCCCCCGAAGCACGCGGCTCTTGGTCGTCATCTTGGTGTCCATCTCGCTCGCCGTGATCACCCTTGACTACCGAGAAGGCCAGACCGGTCCGCTCGCCGGCCTGGGCCGGATAGCGCTGGCGGCTATGGCGCCACTCCAGCAGGCCGTGACGACGGTGACGCGGCCCATCGGCGATTTCTTCAGCGGGCTCGTCCACCTGCCCTCGCTCGAGAACGACAACCAACAGCTCCAGCGCGCGAACGCCGCGCTGCGGGCGCAGATCGCGGCGAGCACCGACAAAGCCAGCCAGATCCAGCAGCTCACGGACTTGCTGGGACTGAAGGAGAGCCTGACGCCCACGTCCGTTCCGGCGGTGGTCATCGCCAACGGCCTGTCGAACTTCCGCTTCACCATCACGATCAACAAAGGCTCGGCCGACGGCATCCAGATGGATCAGCCCGTCGTCACTGGTTCGGCACAGGCTCCCATCCTCATCGGGAGGGTCATCGACGTGAGCGTGGTCTCGGCCGAGGTGGAGCTCATCATCGATCGCAACTCCGCGGTCGCCGGTCGCCTCTCCGTCTCGCATGAGAGCGGTCTGGTCGAGGGTCAGGGCGAGGGAGACCTTCGGATGAGTCTCGTCACTCCGGGAACCATCGTGCAAGGGGACGAGACCGTGGTGACTCAGGGCTACGAGGTCAACGGACAGCAGGGTCTGTATCCGCCGGGACTCGTGATCGGCCAGGTCTCGCACGTGATCCCCGGCTCGAGCGATCTCCAGGAGTTCGTAACGGTTCGCCCCGTCATCGACTTCTCTTCGCTCGAGTTCGTGCTGGTGCTCCAGACGTCGCGGAGCCAGGGATAGCGCGTGCTGCGACGGACGCTGGCGCTGGGCGCCGTGATCGTGACCTCGCTCCTGCTCCAATCTACTGTCTTCGCCCAGGTCAAACTCCTCGGGGTACGACCGGAGCTCCTCTACGTGGTGACGATCCTGATGGCGATCCTCGAAGGTCCGAGCGAAGGGGCGATCGTCGGGTTCGCCGGCGGCATGGCGCAGGACTTCCTGCTCAACGAGCCGAAAGGCACCACCGCTCTGACGCTCACGTTGTTGGGCTACACCGTCGGGTTGGCGCGCCAGTACATCGTGTCGCCTTCTCCGCTCCTACCGACGATCCTCGTCGCCGTCGGGACGTTCGCGGGCGTGATCTTCTTCGAAGCGGTCTCGTTCCTGTTGGGGCAGCTCGATGACCCGTTGCTGTTCTCGCTCCGGGTCGCGCTCCTCACCGCCGCGTACAGCGCGATCCTCACCCCGCTCATCTTTCCGATCCTTCGGCGTATCTTCGAACGATCCAGACCTCGACGGGTGGTGCGGTTCTAATCGTGGAAAAGTCGACCTCGCGCTTGAAGATCCTGACGATCCTCGTGGCGTTCATGTTCGCCGCGCTGACCACTCGCCTGTGGTTCCTTCAAGTGCTCGATTCAGCAGCGGCCGGCGCTCGGATCGACCGGCAGTCGGTTCGGTTCGTCGACACCGACGCGACCCGCGGACGCATCTTCGACGATCGTCATCGGCCTCTTGTCCGAAACCGGATCTCCCTCGAGGTTCGGGTGACCAAGGATCAGCTGGGCGTGAACCCCGAAGAGGAGCTGCTCCGCCTGTCGGAGCTCCTGGGGATCCCGGTGAAGGACATCCGGAAGAGCCTCGACTCCACGCGGTACTACGACTACCAGGCGAAGCCGGTCGCCTTCGACGTGCACAAGAGCATCGACTTCTACCTGACCGAACATTACAAGGCGTTCCCGGGGGTCGACGTCGTGTCGGCCTCCGTGCGCGAGTACCCCCAGGGAAAGATGGCGTCGCACGTCCTGGGCTGGGTCGGCCAGATCAACGTTGACGAGATCAAGAACAAGAAGTTCAAGAACTACGGCCCCAACGATCTGGTGGGCAAGTCCGGACTGGAACAGGTCTACGAGCACGTCCTGCAAGGGACGAAGGGTCAGGCCAAGTTCCTGGTGAACTCCAACCAGGAGGTCGTCGGGTCCCTCGGCTCGGTCGACCCCATCCCCGGCAACGATCTCGTCCTGTCGCTCGACGCCGACGTGCAGCGCATCGCCGAGCAAGCACTCCAGGACGGGATCGACAACACACGCAAGATCTTCGACACCTCACAGAGTCCGGCCGCCTACCTCAAGGCGACCTCGGGAGCGGTGATCGTGATGGATCCGACGACCGGAGGGATCAAGGCGCTCGCTTCCTGGCCGACGTTCGATCCCTCATGGTTCGTGCAGGGGTTGTCCTCC
>JAYUAK010000317.1:0-8908 GCA_043741335.1 Actinomycetota bacterium | reverse complement strand
GTCGGCTCGACGCCGGCCCACGGTCCGGAATGCGTGCCGATCGTCGTCCAGCGCGCCGCCACCAGGTCGCCCTCAGCGACGATCAGATCGAGCGTCATCCGCAGGTCCGGAAAGGCTCGCCGGAAGTCAGCCGCGATCGTCCGCTGTCCCTCGGGGCCGGGTAAGGCGACGGAGGGACGGAGATCGTGACGTACGTAGTCGTCGGCGAATATCTCGAGCGCGACCTCAACGTTGCCGCGATCCCAGACCTCGGTGTAGAAGCGTTCGACGATCCGCTTGTTGTCCTCGGCCGACACGACCGTCTCCCTTCGAGCGCCCGGAAGGATATCTTCCGTTGAGCGCTCCCGGTTCCCTTGGACCCCTCTCGGATGACCGTAACTGTTCTGTTACCATCGCCGTCATGCCGTCGGATGCGCTGCCGGGCGACCCATTCGACGCCCTCGGCGATCCCAATCGCCGCACGATCGTCGAGCTGCTGCGCGCCGGGGATCGATCGGTACAGGAGCTTGCCGACGAGCTGCCCATCAGCCGTCCCGCCGTCTCCCGGCACCTTCGTGTGCTGAAACAGGCGGGACTGGTCCTCGACGAGGCCGAGGGCACTCGGCGCCTCTACCGTCTGCACGGGGAGGGGATCGATGCCGTGAAGTCCTACTTGGAGGACGTGTGGGGCGACGCGGCCATCCGGTTCCGTCTCGCCGCCGAGAACCGCCGCGACCCTGTTACCCGGAAACGGCCCTGATGGAACCGCTCGAGCTCGAGTTCACGGTCGCCTGTGCGCCGGCGGACGCGTTCGACATGTGGACCGCCCAGACCTCGCTCTGGTGGCCCTCCAGCCATTCGGTGTCGACCGACCCGGACCTCACGGTCACGTTCGAGCCGCGAAAGGGTGGGCGCATCTTCGAGCGGACAACCACCGGAGACGAGCACGAGTGGGGCGAGGTGCTCGCATGGGAGCCTCCGCGACGGCTCTCATACCTCTGGCATCTGCGCCAGGATCGGGCCGACGCGACCGAGGTCGAGATCACGTTCACCGAAGACGACGATGCCACGACCGTCACGATCGTGCACCGGGGGTGGGAACGACTGGGCGCGAAGGGCGCAGAGCTCCAGGATCGGAACAGGAGCGGATGGGGCGGGCTGATCCCGTACTACATCGAGGCGTGTGAGGCGCAAGAGCGTCGAGCTGACGGCGCTCACGAGGGAAGGAGTGGAGATGGCAGCGACCAAAGGCAAGGGCACGCGGGAGGATCCGTGGGTGCTGAAGACGCCACCCGGGACCTCGGAGTACGAGATGTGGAAGGACGAGAACGCCGACCCGGCCATCCTCGTGTGCCAGGTGGGAAAGACGACGCTCAACTACCAGTGGCGGTGCGTCGAGGATCTGCACGCGATGCTCAAGAAGTATGGCGACTGGATGCTGCTCGGTAGTGCCGACGAACAGAAGCCGGCGGCCGACGGAACCGTCGAGGCATGGGGTCGTTCGTCCGCCAACCCGGTCGGCGGGTGGTACGGCCTCAAGAAGGGCCTCCGCGGCCGGTTTGGCATGTACGTCCCACCGTTGATGGAAGCGTTGGGTCTCGCAGAAGTCGAGCACAACCCCCGCAACAACCGCATGCGAGTCAGCTAAGCCATCTGGTCCGGAGCGCGGAGCCCTCGGCTGTGAGAACCGGGAAGCGATCTCGCGTCGTTGGTGTTAAGAGCGCAGGAGGTAAGACCAGATGGCCATCAAACGTATGAACCATGCGGTGCTGTACGTGCGTGACGTGGAGCGGACGTTCGCGTTCTACCGAGACATCCTCGGGTTCCGGGTCGTCATGGAGATGCCTGGCGCGAAGTTCCTACAGGCGCCGGACTCGACGAACGATCATGATCTGGGGATCTTCGAGATCGGTGCCGGCGCAGGCGATTCCACGGCCGGTCGCGCGACGGTGGGTCTATACCACATCGCGTGGGAGGTCCAGACGCTCGCCGACTTGCGTGAGATCGCGACGAAGCTCGCGAACGCGGGCGCCTTGGTGGGCGCGACCGATCACGGCACCACGAAAGCGCTCTACGCCAAGGATCCCGACGGGCTCGAGTTCGAGGTGTGCTGGCTCGTGCCGGAGCGATTCCTCACCCCCGAGGTGACGGAGGCCAAGACCAGGATGCGAGCCCTTGACATCGAAAGCGACATCGCGCGCTACGGCCTGGAGACAGTCGGAGGGTTCTGACCGGTTCGTGAGAGCGGTAGATTCCTGCGTATGACACTGGACGCGTTCTCCGAATTGGCCGGGGGGTTGGACCACCCCGAAGGCATCGCCTGGGGACCCGACGGGTTCCTGTATGCAGGCGGTGAGGCCGGACAGATCTATCGGATCGGCTTGGATGGCTCGGTCGAAGAGATCGCGAGCACGGGCGGATTCATATATGGCCTCGCCGTGGATGGAAACTCGAACGTCTACGCCTGTGACTTCGGAAACGCCGGGGTCGCCAAGGTGGGGCCGGACGGCAACGTGTCGGTGTATTCGCAAGGCACCGATGTGCGACTCATGCGCGTGCCGAATGCCGCCGCGTTCGACGACGCCGGAACGCTGTTCGTCACCGACTCCGGCGAGTGGGGAGACGATGACGGGACGATCTTCCGCATCGAGGCGGGCGGGGCAACCGAGGTGTGGACCGATGCAGCGCCCGCGTTCCCCAACGGATGCTGCCTCTCGCTCGAAGGCGACGCGCTGTTGGTGATCGAGTCGCGAGCCCGTCGGATCGTGCGCGTTCCGTTCGCCGATGACGGCGGTGCCGGCACGCCCGAGACGGTGGTGGAACTGCAAGGGTCGCAGCCCGACGGTTTGGCTCTGGCCGTCGACGGGACGCTCATCGTCGGCTGCTATCGGCCCGACCGGCTGTGGCTGTTCCGGCCCGGCGAGGACCCCGAGGTGTTGGCTGAGGACCCCGATGGCGTCGTGCTGAACCAGCCCGCGAATCCCTGCTTCGTGGGGACCGATCTCGATCGCCTGACCGTTTCCAGCTTGGGGGGATGGAGCATCATGTGGGCCGATCTCGGCCTCGTCGGCGCACCCCTTCGATACCCCGCCTTTCAGTAGCGGGTGCCGGTCACCTCGGGGAGGTCGTGCAGCTCCGAGAGATCGTGGGCATCCAGCCAGATCGCGGCGGCGGCGGCGTTCTCCTCGAGATGGCGGAGGTGTTTCGTTCCGGGGATCGGGACGATGTGCGGACCCTGGGCCAGCACCCACGCGAGCGCGATCTGTGCGGGTGTAGCGTCGTGGCGGTCGGCGACCGTTCGGACACGTTCGACGATCGCTTGGTTCGCGTCGACCGCCTCCTGCGTGAAACGGGGGAGCGTCGAACGGAAGTCCTTCGGATCGACCGGTGCGCTCACCATCGCGCCGGTGAGGAAGCCCCTCCCGAGCGGTGCGAAAGGGACGAACGCGGCGCCGTTCGCCGCGCACCACGGAACGACATCGTCCAGGCGCTCGGTGAACCACAGCGAGAACTCCGATTGGACCGTGGCGACCGGGTGGATCGCGTGAGCGCGTTCTAACTCATCGACGTTGGCTTCGGACATACCGAGCGCGCGCACCTTCCCGGCGGTGACGAGATCGGCCATCGCTCCCCACGACTCTTCGAGCGGTACGTCGGGGTCGATGCGGTGGAGTTGGTAGAGGTCGATGACGTCCGTACGGAGTCGGCGTAGCGATCCGTCGATCGCCGCGCGGATGTGCTCGGGCCGGGCGTCGTTCTGCATGGGATAGCCGCCGTTGGGCCCGACCACCAGCCCGGCTTTGGTTGCGATCACGGCTTCGGCTCTGCGGCCCTCGAGCGCTCGCCCGATCAACTCTTCGTTCGTGAACGGTCCGTAGACATCGGAGGTGTCCAGGAGGGTCACGCCCAGGTCGAGTGCGCGGTGGATGACCTCGACCGACTCAACCTCGGACGCGTCGCCGACGTACGCCCAGTTCATGGGCATGCAACCGAGACCGATCTCACCGACCTCGAGTGCCGACCCAAGCGTGCGCATGTTCATCCCCGTCATCGAGGTGAAGTATGTCTCGGAGTTTGCCGACGTGGTGGCGAGGGCCGGCAGCGCGGTGCCCACAGGAGATCCGCACGTCATCCTCATCGCTCTCTCAGGAACAACGTGGAAGATATCGACCGAGGGCTCCGGAATGGTCACCGACGTTGGGAGGTAGAGATGTCAGGTCCGGAGCCGTATCCAACCCATCCGATGCTGGACGTTCCGCCCCTTCCCCCGCCGCCCGGTCAGCGGGATCCGCAGCAGCTTCCCCGGCGAGGTCGTTCGCGGGCAGCGCTGCTCACGCTCTTGGCCGGGATCATCATGGTCGTCGCCACGGTCGGCGGCCTCGAGTGGGGATCCGTGCGAGGTGGGTCGGTTCCGGGCGTTTCCGCGCCGATCGCATCCCCGTCCGCGGGATCGACATCGCGGGGGGTGAACCTGGGGTCGACGGCTGCGATCGCCTCGGCGGTGACGCCGGGAGTGGTCGACGTCAACACGTTCGTTCGGTCCTCCTACGCCGCAGCCTCGTCGAACGGCGAACCGCTGGGCGCCGGAACCGGCATGATCCTCACCTCCTCGGGAGAGGTGCTCACGAACAACCACGTGATCGAGGGCGCGACGTCGATACGCGTGACGATCCCCAGCTCGGGTGACACCTACTCGGCGACCGTGGTCGGCGCCGATCCGACGCACGACGTTGCTCTGATCCAACTCGAGAGGGCGTCCGGCCTCACGCCCGTCTCGCTCGGTACTTCGTCCGACCTCCGCGTGGGTGAACGGCTCGTCGCGATCGGCAACGCCCTCGGGCGTGGTGGGACACCCGCGATCAGCACGGGCACCGTCGTCGCGCTCGACCAGACGATCACCGCAGGTGGTGGGAGCTCCGGACCGGAGCGCCTGCACGGGGTGATCCAGATCGACGCCACGATCAGCCCCGGGGAATCAGGGGGCCCGCTCGCCGACCCGTCGGGACAGGTCGTCGGCATGATCACGGCAGGTCAAAGGAGCGCGGGATCCACGATCTCCCACACGAGTTTCGCGATCACCATGGACGCGGCGTCGACCATCGTGAACGCGATCCGGTCAGGCCAGCCGTCGACTTCAATCGTCCTCGGATCGAGAGGATTCCTCGGGGTCCAGGTTGCCGATCTGAGCGCTCAGACGGCGTCGCAAGTCGGTTTGCAGATCAACATCGGCGCGCTCGTGGTGGAAGTGGTACCGGGTACGCCGGCCGAGCAGGCCGGGATCCCGCAATACGCGGCGATCGTGGCCATCGACGGACAGAAGGTCTCCTCGGCCAGTTCCCTGGGATCGGCGCTGTTCGGTAAGAAGCCGGGCGACGTCGTGCAGGTCACGTGGACGGATGCGAACGGCACTCACAGGTCGTCGGTCAGCCTGATCGAAGGCCCTGCGATCTAGCGTTGGCCGCCCTCCATGCAGGTTCACGTGAGCGCTGGATTCGGCGCGCCTCCCGACTCGACGACGTCCTTCAGCCGGGCCACGATCAACGCCCACGTGACGCTGATGCTGCCGAAGTCGTACTCGGGTTGCTCCTCGGAGAAGCCGCTGTGGCGGAACACGACCTTCGTGCCGTGCTCGCTGGGGGCGAGCGACCAGGTCACGCGGGTGCCCTCCCAGAACGGGAACCCGCCGGGGCAGTCCCACGCGATCTCGATCGGTGGGTCCAGGCGGGCGACGCGGATCGGCAGCCGGACGGGCGCGCCGGAGAACCCGAAGCTCAGCTCGCCACCCTCGGTCTCCTCGCCCTCGACGTCCGGCGTCCAGAAGGCCGCCAAACCGGATCTGGTCGCGATCGTGTCGAATACGGACTTCGGCTCGGCGTGGATCTCGATCCCGTGCACGATCTCCTTGCTCATCGGCCTTCCCTCCTGCTTCCGAGTACGTCGTGTTTGGACTATTTAAGGCGTGTCTAAAGCTCGTGTCAAGCTAAAGGATGTGCTTAACTACCCAGCATGCAGGCCGTGTTGGAAGCGATCGCGAACCCTCGCCGGCGGGAGATCCTTCGCCTCGTGTGGGATCGTGAGCTCTCGGCCGGTGACATCGCGGGACGGTTCGATGTCTCCTGGCCCGCCATCTCGCAGAACATCGCGATCCTCCGCAAAGCTGGGCTCGTGACCGAGCGCCGTGAGGCGAACCACCGCTTCTACCGGGCCGATCCCCAGGCGCTCGGGTCGCTTCAAGCGGTGCTGCAGGACATGTGGAACCAGGACCTCGGCCGCTTGCGCGACGTGGTCGAGAAGCGATGACGTCTCTGCCGTCGCGTGTGGTGGAGTTGCAGCTCCGATTGGATGCGCCGCCCGAGGAGATCTTCCCGTACCTCACGGACGCCGAACGCTACATCCATTGGCAGGGCGTGAAGGCCGAGCTGGACCCGCGGCCCGGAGGGCTCTATCGCGTCTGGATGGACGCGACCACCGTGGCACGGGGTGAGTTCGTGGCGGTCGAGCCGCCGCGCCGAGTGGTGTTTACCTGGGGGTGGGAAGGGGACGATCTTGTCCCGCCGGGCTCCACGACCGTTGAGCTCACCCTGGAGGCCGACGGCGATGGGACGATCCTCTCGATTCGGCACTGCGGTCTCCCCGACGGTGAGGCGGCAGCCATGCATGAGGAAGGGTGGCGATTCTTCACCGGTCGCCTGGCCTCCGTCGCTCGAGGAGAGGACCCGGGACTTCTGTCGGGCAAGCCTTCGAGCCCCGTGTAGGCGGACTCCGAGCAGGCCTCGTCCGTAAGGAGGAGACGAAGATCGATCCTGGGGCTGACGACCCGGACATTCCCCGCTCCTATCGTGGCCTCGTGGAAGCAAAGAACGGATCCGCGGGCGGGTTCCTCCGGTGGCTCGCCCTGGTGCTCGCCACCGGGTACACGCTCTTCTTCTTCTCCGAGGTCGTTTTTTGGTCGGATCCGGGCCGGATGCCACTCGGCGAGATCGTCCTCACCTCGTTCGCGTACTCGCTGCTCGCGTTCGTGCTCCTGGATCTGGTCCATCGATTCCGCGCGACGAACCTGTGGGCGGTGTTCCTCGCCGGCGCGATCGTGGGGTGGCTCGCCGAAGGGGTCATCGTGCACACGGCCTACGAGAGCCGGGCGCCTGTTTTCTCGCTGTCGCTCAGGAGTCGTTCGCCGCGTCCTCCATGACCTGCAGGTCGATCTTCTGCATCTGCAGCATCGCCTGCATGGCGCGCCCGGAGCGATCCGGATCGGGGTCGTCCAGCAGCTCACCCATCCGCTCGGGGATGACCTGCCAGCTCAAGCCGAATCGGTCCTTGAGCCAGCCGCACTGTCCCTCCTCGCCGTCCTCGGTGAGCGCCGCCCACATTCGGTCGACCTCCGCCTGGTCCTTGCAGGACACGTGCAGCGACATGGCTTCGGTGAACGGGAACTGCGGTCCGCCGTTGATGGCCATGAACTCCTGACCTGCGAGGCGGAAGAACACCAGCGCCACGTTGTCCCCGCTGGGGGTGCCGTCGAGGCGGTGGACGTTCGTCACGGCCGCATCGTCGAAAAGCGAGACGTAGAAGTTCGCGGCTTCTTCGGCCTGCGTGTCGAACCAAAGACATGGACTGATCTTCTGCATGTCTTTTCTCCTTCTTCTTGTGGGTCAGCTATTGGTGACGAGCTTGGCGAGCAGCTCGTCTAGGCGCTCGTAGCCCTCGCTCATGCCTTCGGCCATGCCGTGCTCGACCATCGCGTCGCGAGCCTCGACCGACTGGAAGAGCGAGTTGGTGCGAACGATGGTCCTGCCGCCTTGCTCTTGCATCGTGAGCGTGTCCATGGAGACGTGGCCGGGCGCGCCTTCGAACTCGAACGTCTGCACCATCCCGTCGGGCGAAGGCGTGCCGTGGAACACGCCGTGGAAGCCGAAGCTGTTGCCGGCGTCGTCGCTGTGGACGTACCGCCAGGAGCCGCCGTCGCGCAGGTCGTAGCGATCGATCGTCATCGTGAACCTGCGCGGCCCGAGCCAATGCACAAGGAGTTCCGGCTCGGTGAATGCGTGGTAGACGAGGTCGCGCGGCGCGCCGAACTCGCGGGTGGTGATGACCTGCGGCACCCCGGGCTCCGCGGTGATCTGCATCTCGGTCATGACGTGCTCCCTCCTGTCGGGTCGGTCGGTTGCTTGTCTTGCTCCTGGAGAGCCGCGAGCAGCTCATCGAGCCGCTCGTAGCTCTCTGCCCAAAAGTCCCGATATCCGGCGAGCCACACCGTCGCCTCGCGCAGGGGCTCGGCCCGGAGGTGGCTGAGCCGAGCCGTCGCCCGCCGCGTACGGGAGATCAGGCCGGCGTGCTCGAGCACCTTGAGGTGGCGCGAGATCGCAGGCTGCGATACGCGGAACGGCGCGGCGAGCTCGGAAACGCTCGCCTCACCCCAGCGTGAGCCGCGTGAGGATCGCTCGCCGCGTGGGATCCCGTTCTGGGTGCCGCCCGATCACCTGCTGCCCGACCGGGTCCTCGCCGTCCTCGCGGTCGTCTACCTGATCTTCAACGAGGGCTACGGCGGTCGCGACGAGTTGGCGAAGATGCTGGATGACGAGTCCGGCCGACCGCCCCGCTAGGCGCGCGACGCGCCGGCCTGACAAGCTGAGCGCGTGGATCTCGACAGCGGCGCCGGACTGCTGCACCGGCTGACGTCGTACAACCCCGAGACCGAGTGGGACGTGCCGGCCGACGATCCGCGGGTGCGACACGACCTTGTGCCGAATGACCCGGAGACGCTGCCGCCGCAGCTCAAGGAGTACCCAGTAAACCTGCCGGTCACGCCGCTGCCGCGCGATCTCCCGCGGCCCGGCGTCAGTGCGACCGCCGTGCTCGCGGGCGCGCCCACCGCGTCGCACGTACTCGACGCGGCACAGCTTGGGCGCGTGCTCTTCCTCGGCGGCGG
>JAYUAK010000316.1:0-3839 GCA_043741335.1 Actinomycetota bacterium | reverse complement strand
CGCACCGTCGGATCCCCGTCCCTGCGTCGAGCACCAGGACCGTGCCGTCGGCGGCGCGGACCTCGACACACGCGGTGTTACCGCCGTAGCGGGCGGTGTCGTGACCGGGCGCGGCGAGCGAGCCGCGCGTTCCCCAGAACGTGATGTTCATGGCTCGGGCAGCGTCCAGAAATACGCGATCGCGCCGACATAGCGGCTGCCGGTGCCAATGAGGGGCAGCCCCGTGACCTCGACGTGGCGGCGCACCCCATCGAGCCCGCGGATCCAAAATTGCCCGTGGGCCGGGCGACGCTGGGTCACTGCGACGACGAGCGGCTGTACGGCCGGGTCGAGCGGCGCGCCAGAGTCGTCGGTCTGCTCGAAGCCGGTGGCCCAGTCGGCGAGCGCGAGCTCGCCAGTCTCGGCGAAGCGACGCCCAAGGACCGCCTCGGCGGCTTCGTTGTAGTAGAGCAGCGTGCCGTCGGGATCGACGATGAACGCCGGTATCGAGAGGTAGCTCGTGAGCTGCCGCGCCAAGATGATCTCGAGCTCTTTCTGCGCCATGTCGGTCTCCAGATCCCTCCCGTGCCACATCGGCATCCGCTATCCGCCGTCATCGTGACGGTACTCGCGCCCCTCCGCCAGAGGAGCCGCAGCGGGCCGCCGAGCGTTGCGGCGAGCGGGCCACGCTTCGTCCCAGCAGGCCGCGGAACATCACGGCAGTCGCGCGCTCACTTCGCGGTCACGTGCATCTGCCAGGAGTTGCCATCGAGCAACTCGAACGTCGGGGCGTATTCTCCGGCCACCGAACCGACCATGAACCGGACGCGCAGGAGGGCAGTCGGGACGCCGGTCGCCGGTGCCTTCACTTCCTTCGACGGAGCATCGGTGAATGCGCGCTGGCCGGTCGCACCTTGCGGGGCGGATCCGATGATCCCGCCCACGACTTTGTCGCCCTGTTTGAGCAACCCGCCGGTGTATTTGGCGAACGTAGCCGTGTCCGCGGGGGCGATACTGACGCCGGTCAGCGGCTTGCTGTCCGCACCCCACAGGACGAAGTCAAAGGGACGCCCGATCTCTTGACCGACGGACGCCTGCTGGTAGATCGCATTAAGTCCGGGCGGCTGGGATAGCGCGCTTGCCGGATTGATCGACGGCCGGACGGCCGCGAGGATCGTCAGCGTGCCACTCCCCGTCTCGAGCGCACCATTGGTGCCCGTCTCGGCGCTCACCTTGATCACATAGTTGCCAGCGGCGGGATTGGTATGTGAGCTGGCGAGCAAATGGATCTGCTTGAGGCCTGGATCGAGCGGTGGATTCGCCTTCAGATCCTCGTTCGCGGTGATAACGATGGTTTGGGTCCCTTCGAGCGTGAGGTCGTACTTGGGGAACGCGAACGGATGCTGCGGCCAGCCCTGCAGGAGGGCCACGGCGGCGCATTGCTGCGGGCACTTCCCCGCTGTGAAGTGCTCCAGCGGGATGCCGGTCGGCTTGAACGCGTCGGGAAAGGTCACCCTGATCGACTTGCCCTTCAGCAGCGTGCGGCCGGGCACGTTCGGATCAAGCGAGGTGTTGAGATCGATCACGATGTCGCTCGGGCTGCCCGCGACATCGCCATCGGGCACGACGGGTGCCTTCATGATCTGCCGGACGATGCCGTCGCTGGCTGGCGCTGCCGGAGCCGTCGCTCCCGTGCACGCAGGAAGAACCCCGAGGAACGTCGCAAGCGCGATCGCGCGGATCGCACGAGTCGCGGTGAGATCGCTCAAGACCCGTACCTCCCTGCCGGCCCGCAGCCAGTGCGGTGCCGAACGCGCTGCCACGGTACTCATCTTCTGGATGGGACTCAATCCGGATCCCTGCGCGCAGTCCTTGCCATGTGCGGTATGTCACACGGTCGGCGTCAACGCTGCTTGATCGGCGCGATCCCCATCTGCGCTACGCACGTCGCGCTCCGGGCGCGTCAGGCGCCTGCGCGTTGGGGGTTCCCGAACGCGGCCGGTGAGGGTTCGAGCGAGTCGAGGATCGCGTCGATGTCGAAATCCGCCGCGGCGATGACCGAATCGGCGGCCCCGTAATACACCCGGATCCGTTGTCCGGCGTCGTCGAGCGGCACGTGACCGCAGGCGAACACGACGTCGGAGAGCAGGCCGGCGTGCTCGTACGGTCGCTCTGGCAGCAGGATGGGCTCGGGGCTTCGCGCGAGCACAGTGCAGGGATCCTTCCGGTCGAGCAGCACCGCGCCGAGGGCGTAGCGCATCTCGGCGTTGACCCCGTGATAGATCTCGAGCCATCCCTTCTCGCATTCGAAGGGGACCGTGCCCGCGCCGGTCTGACGCTCGTCCCACATCCCCTCACGAGGCAGGACCAGCGGGTGGTGGCTGCCCCACGGCATCCGCTCGTCGGCGTGCGCGATCCAGATGCCGAGCACGTGGCCGAACGAACTCGGCATCGGCCGGGTCAGTGCCATATGCCGCCCATGCTTGCGCTCCGGGAAGAGCGCGAGATCCTTCTGGTCGGGCGGCAGCATCGCGCCGAGCCGCTCGAAGGTCCGAAAGTCCTGGGTCACCGCGAGGCTCACCGTGATGCCGACGCGCGACACCGAGACGTAGGTGATGTGCCACGCCCCGTCGAGGAACGTCGCGCGTGGATCCTCGCAGCCGAACTCCTCGAGCTCGGCGGCCGGGGCGATCGCAGGCTCGTCGTCGACCATGAAATGGATGCCGTCGGCGCTGCGAGCGCACCGTAGATGCGACACCTGGGTGAGGAATGTCTGGGTGCGTCCGAGCGTCGGGTGGGTGAAGCTGATCCCGCGCGGATCCGAGAGGTCGAGCCCGGGCAGGTCCTTTGGCAGATAGATCGGGACATAGCGGAAACGCCCGGCATCCGGATCGCGCATCGCGATCGCCACGACGTCAGCCTTCGTGTGGCCGGACGGGAGCGCCACGATCTTCGGATGCGGACCCGCGAAATCCAAGGTCCGCGCGTCGGCCGGGGGGTCGAGATCGGTCCGAGGCCGTTCGGCGACGCGCATCAGGAGGACCGTCTCGTCACCAACACGCGCCGCGGCGGGATTAAGGACGCTCTGGACCTCGAAGTCGGGCTGCGAGGGACGCACGTCCGCCGCTGTCAACAGCGCGCTATCTCCGACGCGCTCGGCAAGCTCGGTCACGGGCTGGAACGTATCTGACCCTGCGTCAGGACGTCAAAAGTACGACACGGAACATGCTCCCCCGCGTTCTCCCTAATGGAGTCAGCCATCAGTGTCCGACCCGGTGGTCACTGGCAGGATGTCGCTCGAAGCGAAGAGCGGACCGACGGCAAGGCCAACCCGGCGGTAGAGCTGCGCGGGCACCGAGATGTCGGCGACGAAGAGCTCGCCCACATATGGCCGCGCGTGCGGGCGCACCAGGCCGACCTTGGGCAGGGCCAGGGTGAGGGTCTGGTGCGCGCGGATCGTCGGCTCGAACGGCTCTCCGGTGTCGGCCGACAGCCCAGAGGGCACGTCGAGCGCGAGGATCGGAACATGCGACTCGTTCGCGGCCATGATCAGCTCGGCGCTGTGGCCGCGCGGCGCGCCGGCCAGGCTGTAGCCGAACACGCCATCAAGCACCAGCGCGCTGCGCGCGATATCCGGCAGCGGCGCGTGCGGTTCGAGATCGATCTCACGCATCTGCGCGACCGTGACCGCTGGGACCTCGTCCTTCCGCATACGCCTGTTCTACCCGACTCCGACGAGGCGAGCCATTGGTCAGGGCGCGCGGACCTCCGTGTCCGGGCGGAACGCCGCCCACACGAACCAGAACGTCGTGTCCGACGGGAGGCGGACCAGCTGCCTGCCCTTCAACGGGCCACCCACC
>JAYUAK010000315.1:0-3843 GCA_043741335.1 Actinomycetota bacterium | reverse complement strand
GGTTTCAACAAGCCGCTCGCTGCGTCGTCGACGACGTCCGCCGATCCCACCGCCGCGGCTGCCGACGCGCGCGTGTTGGCCACCTTCGTGAAAGGCCTGAACGTGCGGGTCGTCACGCAGGGTGTGGCGGCCCCGATCATCGACCAGATGGCCCTGTGGCCCGACGACCTGAATCCGACCACGCTCATCGCGTGCAACGAGGGGGAGTCGACCGATCCGGCAATCCAGGCGATCGACATCGCGACGGGAGCGGCGACGACGATCCTCACGGGAACGATCTTCTGCGACCCGATGCACGTGACACCATGGGGAACTCTCGTGTTTTCCGAGGAGAACGGCGGTGGCGCGACTGGCGGTCGTTTCTACGAGCTCATCGATCCGTTGCATACGAGCGGCGTGACGCTCGATCGCACCACGGGGATCTTCAGCGGCGGGACGGGCGCCAACCACTTCGCGGTTCGAGCGGCGCTCGGACGGGGATCCTTCGAAGGCAACGCGTTCATGCCGAACGGCGTGACGTACTACGCGGACGAGAACCGGCCGAGCGTGGGGGGTCGCGGCGGTGCGTACTTCAAGTTCGTGCCGGCGACACTTCGCAACCCGACCGATCCTCCGATCACCGACCTCTCGCAGTCGCCGCTCGTCGCCGGCCAGATCTACGGCCTCAGGCTGGGCAAGCGGAGCGGAAGCACGGACTACGGGTTCGGGACGAGCTACGGCCTGGGCAACTGGGTCGCCCTGCCTGGCGGCAATGACGTCGACCTTCGCGCGCAGACGGCGACGCTGAGCCTGACCGGCTACTACCGCCCCGAGGACATGGAGATCGACCGCGTCGCCTTCGCGGCAGGCAACGTGCGAGTGTGCTCGAGCGACACGGGAAACGAGGGCTCCGATCACCTGTGGGGGGAGGTCGTCTGCTTCACCGACGGAACCTTCGCCGAGGCAGCGGCGAACAGCGTCAGCCCGGAGCTGCAGCTCTTTGTGATCGGGAGTGCCGACCTCGCGATGCCGGACAACCTCGCCTTCCAGCCGGGACGCGGGAACTGGATCGTTCACGAGGACGGTGACATCGACATCACGCATAAGAACAACGACCTGTTCGACTGCTTGCCCGATGGCGCGGACGCCGACGGCTTCACGGACGGATGCGTCCGCATCGCGACATTGAACGACCTGATCTCGAACGGTGGTGAGGGAGCGGAGTGGACCGGCGGGATCTTCGATCGAACCGGAACGCGCTTCTTCGTTAGTGTCCAGCACAACATGACGGGGTTCGGGGTCGTCCTGGAGGTCACCGGCTGGAAGTGACCTGGGAACAGGCGGGGCCGCCATCAAAGAGGGCGGTCCCGCCGTGCCCATCCTCGGCCCACTCCTGGATGGGCGCGGGCTCGTGGTCAGTTCAGTCGCGACCTACCAACTTCGGCGTCGCCGATGACCGAGGCTGAGGACCCGCCGGGCGACCCGTTGTCTCCGCTCGTTACGTTCGGGCGTGAGCTCCGCACGGCGGGACTGCCCGTCGGCACCGGTCGGATCCTCACATTCTGTCGGGCTGTCGCGGCGCTCGGCCTCACCGATCGAGACTCGCTCTACTGGGCCGGACGGACGTCGATGATCGGTCGCATGGAGGACTTCGCCGCGTACGACGAGGCGTTCGACGCGTGGTACCGCAGCCTGGGCACGCAAGGCGAGCTCCTCATCGAGCTCACGCTGCCTTCGTCCGGTGGAACGAAGCCCGACGTCGATTGGGGCGACATCCCCGAAAACTTGGAGGTCACGGTCGGCGGGACATCCGCGCGGTGGCGGTCGGCCGGAGACGACGAGCCTGAGGACGACGAGGAAACGTCGATCCGGATCGTCGCGAGCGGAGTCGAGGTCCTGCGCGAGAAGTCGTTCCCCGACCTGACCGAGGACGAGCGCGCGCGTGTCGCTGCCATGATCCGGCGCCTAGCGGTCACCGTTCCGGTGGAACGCACCCGGCGCACGCGACCCGCGGCCAAAGGCTCGACGTTCGACATCCGGCGGACGCTGCGACGATCGCTGCGGACACAGGGGGAGCCGTTCGATCGCGCGTGGCGCGTGAGGAAGTCCCGCACGCGGCCGCTCGTGCTGATCCTGGACATCAGCGGATCGATGGCCCCGTACGCGCGCGCGCTGATGCAGTTCGGCTACGCGGCGATGGCGGCCGGACGTCGAGTCGAGGTGTTCGTCTTCGGCACGAGGCTCACGCGCGTGACGCGCACGCTCCGCACGAAGGACCCCGATCGCGCGTTGCACGAGATCGGGAAGCAGGTGGCCGACTGGGAGGGCGGCACGCGCATCGGCGAATCGCTGAAGACGCTGCTCGACGGGTGGAGTCAGCGGGCCGCGCTTCGCGGTTCGATCGTCGTGCTCTGCTCCGACGGGCTGGAACGCGGCGATCCCGAGTTGCTCAAGAACCAGATGGCGCGCCTGCGACGCCTGGCCCACCGGGTCGTCTGGGTGAATCCGCTCAAGGGTTCGCCGCGATACGAGCCGCTCGCGCGCGGGATGGCCGCGGCCATGCCCTCGATCGACGAGTTCTTATCGGGACACAACCTGGAGAGCCTGGAGCACCTGGGTCGCGTGCTCGGCGGCGACCGACGCCGTTCGCCGGGCGCCCCGGTAGGCTGAAGCGGTGCCGGACGACGACGAGATTCTGGAGACCTACGAGGACGAACTCGACGAACCCTTCGAGCCGATGCCCGCTCGATCGAACCGCGGCTTCTGGATGGTCGCGGGAACGATCATCCTCGGAGCCGTGGTGCTGATGGTCGAGATCTTCGCGAACCGCCCGATGGTGAACTCGATCTCGCGGACCGAGCACGACCTGAGGATCGCGTTCCGCAACGCCCAGCTCATCTACTCCGACGGGGGCTCGTTCACACCTGCGGATGCCGCCGGGATGGCCACCTTCGATCAGGGCCGGACGTATGTCGATGCGGATACGTCGGTGTCGGCTCCGGGGACGATCAGTGTCTACGCGTCGGGCGGCACCTGGGCCGAGGCCTCGCGGGCCGCGCAAGGAACCTGCTTCTACTTGCTGAAAGTGGCCGGGCTCGACACGCACTATCTGGTCGCCGACGGCGACTGCACCGCGCGTGAGGCGCTCAAGGCCGATCAGCCTTCGTGGTAGCGGTGTCGATTCAGCTGGTCGGCGGCGGCATCGGAGGAGGCGGGGGCATCGGCGGCATGGGAGGCGCGTTCTGCGCTTGCTGCTGCCAGTCTCCGACCACGCCGGACGGGTAGGTCGTCGACCCCCGTGGTAGCAACGAGTCCTTCGTCACGACCACGGTGTTCGCCCATCGGTCGCCCAAGCGCTGTTTGGTCGGCGAGCTCCACACGGCGATCGCGCCAACCACGTACGGGAAGGCGTACGGGAAGGCGTCCACGATCCGGGCGATATTGCGAATCAACGCGCTCGACCAATCGAGCTTCGATCCGTCTTCTCTTACCACGCGGATCCCGGTCACGAACTTCCCGATCGTTGCGCCTGCCACACCCTCCAAGAACAGTGAGTAGACGATCGCGATGGCACCCGGCCACAGCACGTGACGTCCGTGAAAGCCCATCTGGAAGTACCCGGGGCCACGACTGATGTCCGCGAATGGTCCGGACATCACCAGAATGATAACCCCATCGATGAACACGGCCAGAAACCGCCGTCCGACTCCCACGTAGCGCATCCCGCGACGGTATCAGCCGGGTCGTGGTTCAGCGAGCAACGCGGCGAGGGTTTCGGGCGACGAACACCGCGAAGTCGCTGTGCGCAACGAGCGGACCTTCGAACGTCGGGACGAGGTCGGCGTAAGCGGCCCGCGTGATCGT